>JAYTLA010000179.1:0-69187 GCA_043729825.1 Ferruginibacter sp. | reverse complement strand
CCATTCTTTTGCTTATCGTTTATAATTTTTAGTGGCATAAAAGAAATAAAAACAAACATGATTAGTCTTGAAATATTTTCTCCATAAATTATAAAAGATGGAATATCCTTCCAGAAGATTTCAGGTTGAAATGCCTTCGGTAATTTATCAGTAAAAATATAATCCCACAATAAGATAGGGATGGTTAATAAAAAGCAATTGAAAAAATATTTTTTAAAATCTTGAAATTTCATGTTGATGCATTTAAAACTCTATAGACAATCCCCAATAGTATAATGATAAAAAAACTTGTATAAATAAGTTTGTTGTATTTTGCTAACCATTCAGGTAAATAAATATCAAAATTATCTTTGTTAGAATTCGAATATTTACGAGCCATAATTGTAAGAGGGCACATTTTCTTAAAAATAGCCAATACAATACCTTCTCCTAAAATAAGTGAAATCCCTATCCAAACATATTTATCAATTTTGTTTACGAGTACAGCATAAGCCATGTAAAACAAAACAACATTAAAGAAAAGCCAAATAATAGTGTGCGTAATTTTAATAAAAATAAGACAAGACTTTGCGTTCATTATATAATACCATTTTGCATAATTACAAATGTCTTATTTATTGTGCGCAATAAATAAAGGCAGTTTCAAATTTCTCATCAGTATATCGGCCATACTTTCTCTAAACCATCTGCTTACTGCACCTCTCCTATATGCACCTAAAACAATTAACGTATTTTCTTCTTGTAATTTTAAATAAGCAATAATTTCTTCCTCCGCCCAACCCTTCATAATAATGAACTTTGCCTTTGGGTAATGCCTTTTCATAAATTCTTTCATTAATTTGTTATTGGGCAAGTGCATGGTATCATCTAAATTTTTTACAGATATTACTTCTGTGCCTAAATGCTTTAATTGGGGTAATAAATAGCTAAACATTTTTATAGCATATACCGATGACGGCTCCCCATCGTACAACAAAATTATCTTATCTATTGCTTTAAATTTATGTGGCACTATCAATATTGGGCATTGAGTATCCGATAACAAATCTCTTATAAATCTTGTTGGCGGCTTTTCTTCATAGTGGGTAAGTGTTTCATTGGCACCAATCAATATTAAATCTGCATAAATGCTTTCTTGTTTTAGTTCTTGCAAAGCAATTTTATGATCGTGGTGTAATGAGAATTCTAGCTTTGCATGCTCGCAAGCCTTTTCAAAAAAGGAAGCAGATTCATATCTTTTAGCTTTATCTACTGCTTCTAGTTTTTTTATTTTATCTAACGAAAAATTTTTTTCTGCTACTACTTCATTTATCTTAAAACTATTGTATGTAGGGTCGTCCATAAAAACTCCTACCAAATGTGTATTGGTTTGTTTAGCAATATTAATGGCATATTCTTGTGTACTTACAGCATATTTCAAACCATCAAAAGCAGCAATAATATTTTTCATACTTATCTATTTCTAATGGTGGGTTACAAAAATGGGCAATTCGTGTTGTGCTATTACATCTTTTATAAAACTCTTTTTAAAAAGTTGCGATACGCCAGAGCGCTTATAGGAGCCACTTACGAGCAATGCAGATTTTTTTTCTGAAATCCATGCAGTAAAAAACTTTCTTGGATTTATATTTAGCTTACAAAGTGTAAGGTTGCTAAAATGTCTTGCCGCCAATTCTTCCATTTCTATTTTATAAGGAAAATCAGCTTCATCATCTTCAGTGGCATACACCAATAACACTTCCTTATCGCACAACTCAGGAAACAAATAGGCAAACTGTTTTATGGCAAATACAGAATCATTGCTACCATCATAAGCCAATACAATACTTTCTGGAAAATCAAATTTTTCGGGTACTATCACAGCTGCACAATTTATACTATGCAATGCATCTTGCAAATAACTATTTGGAGATTGCGAACCCAAATTCTCAAAAAATGCTTCTGACCCAAATATAAGCAAGTCTGCAAAAATGCTTTCTTTTTCTAAATTTGGCAATGCATAATCTGAAAAACCTTTGTGTACCCTAAAATCGATATCATTGTTACGACAATGCTTTTCAAACTTTTCAATATTTTGTTCCAATTTTTGGGTATCTTCTTCCTCAATCATTGGTGCATAAATGCCAGTTATCGCATCAGTATAAGTCCACATACTTGAAAATACAGAAGCAGGCAAAAAAACACCAGTAAGTAATATCGGTTGTAGTTCATTTAATTTTCGAGCAAATTCGAAAGCGCCTTCAGAGAAATTTTTTCCATCAAAAGCAATGAGTACCTTTTTCATACAAATAATTTTAAATCATTAGAAAATTATTGTGTAAATATATTTTTTAAAAAATTATAAGTAAATGATATAAAATTGTTACAGCAGTGACTATAATCATTTTTAAAAAGATATATAGTAGAAAAGATTAAAAAACAACTAAAAAAATATATGTGAATAATATAACTCTTTCTGTTAATTATGTAATGCTTTAGAAATGCTTCTTTATGACCTTTGCAGTGTAAAAATTTTTTATAACTCAATCAAAATAGATGAAGAATTTAGCTTTAATGTGTACAGTAATTTTAGGTTTACATGGTATAGGCAATGCACAAACCCCCACAAAAGAAAATCGCAATAGTCCACATTTTGGATTAAAAGCAGGTGTAAACATATCAAATGTATATGATACCAAGGGAGAAGATTTTGTAGCTAAAGCCAAGGCAGGTGTTGCTATTGGTGCATTTGTACAAATTCCGTTAGTGAGTATTATTGGTGTACAACCTGAGATTTTATATTCTCAAAAAGGCTTTAAAGGCACAGGCAAAATACTAGGCAGCTCATACAACTACACACGCACCACAAATTATTTAGATATACCATTATTATTGGCCATTAAGCCCATCAATGAACTTACGATATTAGTTGGGCCACAATATTCATTTCTACTTAGTGAGAAAAATGAATTTGAAAATACTTTGTTTACAAGTGAGCAAGAGCAACAATTCAATAACGATAATATCCGCAAAAACACATTAGCTTTTTTAGGTGGTGCTGATTTTAATTTTGATAAAGTAATAATAGGCGCAAGAGCAGGGTGGGATGTGCAAAACAATGCTGGGGATGGCACCAATAATACACCAAGATATAAGAATGTGTGGTATCAAGCTACATTAGGATATAGGTTTTAAGTTTAGAATAAACTCTCGTATCGTTAAAATAAAATTATGCAACCAAAAATTGGTCTTTCAGAAAAAAGTTTGAAAAGAGATGTAGAAATACTCTCAGCTATTTTAGCAGATGAAATGCTATTGTATATCAAAACAAGAAAATTTCATTGGAACGTTTCGGGAGAAAGTTTTATGGAATTGCATAAATTATTTGAAGAACAATATACCGAACTTGAAGAAACAATAGATGCAGTAGCTGAAAGAATAAATAAGCTTGGTGGCAAAACAATAGGTACAATGAAAGAGTACCTTGAGCTAACTAGACTTAAGGAAACTCCTAAGAAATATCCTGAACGTACGGATATGATAAAGGAATTATTAGCGGATCATGAACTAATTATTGTAGCACTACGAAAAGATGTAGATGAAACTGCAGAAAAAATAAAAGATGCTGGCACTGCGGATTTTTTGACTGGCTTAATGGAGCAACATGAAACAATAGCTTGGAAACTAAGACGGTATTTTAATTAAAAAAATCAACTTTTATACTAACCAATTTTTACAAAAATTTAAACCCTTATTTTTTATTAACCTCATTAAATACATTTTTATGCAATTAATAACTATTACCAATATAAAGAAAAGTATGTTTATATTTTTCATGCTACTTTCTTTACAGAGTTTTTCTCAAACGATAGATTACTCAATGATACCTTATAGAAAAGGAGATAAATGGGGGTATGCAAATGCAGATGGAAAAATAATTATTACTCCTAAATATGCAGATGCTCGTTGGTTTTCAGAAGAATTGGCAGCTGTAAAATTAGGTACAAAATGGGGGTATATAAATAAAGTTGGCAAAATGGTAATACCTGTAAAGTTTACGGTAGCAAAATCATTTAGAAAAGGATTTGTACCAACCAAAAATAAAGAAGGTGGCGATTCTGTTATATTTGCTGGTGCATCAGTAGCAGCAAGTGGCTATGAAAATTGTATAAATAAAAAAGGGCAAATGTATACAAAATGCCCTGCCATAGCCGAAAACTCTATAGCAAGCAATACGGTAGCCATGGAAACAACGGTAAGAGAAAAAACATATTCTGTTCCAAATAATAACGGACTGTTTGATAAAATTGTGGACGATTATAAACTACCAGGAAATAATGAAACTTTTTACATAGCACAAAAAGGCGGCTTGTATGGAGTATTTAATACCAAGTTTGAAACCATAGTGCCTTTTGAATACAATTCTATTAAGCAAATAAAATCTGGCGGAAACCAATATTTGCAAGTAAAGAAAACAAGTATGAATGGTATTATAAAAGGTGATGGAATGTCTAACATTAGCCCAGATTACTCAAATCTAATAATGGTAAAAGGAATAGATGGTAACGATTATGTAATTGTCCAAAAAGATGGTAAATCCTATGTAAAAGACATCAATAACAATGACATTATACCTACAGGTTATGCAGACGTAACATATGATGACAATGGTGGATTTATTTTAACAGATAATAGTAATATGCGTGGCTTTTATTTTTCAAACAATAAATTAATAGCCCCAAAATATGCTGACATTAGAATTGTGAATAGGGGCAGTAATTATTTGCAGATTAAAACAAGCTCGGGTAAAGTTGGCTACATTAATTCAGTGGGTAATGAATTTTTTGAAGAGTAAATATTATCAAAAAAATATTGTAAGTATTAAAGCTTATAAAGCCTGCTGTTTAAAGCAGGCATTTTTAATATCACTATCATTAAACGAACATGAAAAAAAAATTACAAAAATTTTTATTATTTGCTTTAAGTATATGCATTTTAGGATTGCTAAACTCTTGTAATAATAGCAAAAATAAAAAAAAGAATAATAATACTGCATTATCTAAACAAAATAATAATGACCTATTGCTTGACAGTAATACAATAGTTCTATTTTTTAAAGCAAAAAAAATTTCTGATAGTATACAAAAAGATGTATTAATTTTTTATCAAGAACGTGGCTTTCAACAGGCATGGATAAATACCGATGGGTTAACAATTGCTGCTAAAAATTTTTATGATCAGCTACAAAATTACAAAGCAGATTTTGAAGATGACCGATTTATGAATTTACAATTAGATTCTTTAATGGAAAATATTAAAGATGATGAAAATGCTTTTTTAAAACAAACTAACGACATTTCGCAATTAGAATTGTTATTGAGCACAACCTTTTTTAAATATTCCAAAAAAGTGTATGGTGGTATAACCCAAGAAGCAAAAAGCCTTGGTTGGTTTATACCTCGCAAAAAAAGAGATTATCAAGTATTGCTAGACTCATTGGTATCGCAAAATAAAGATGCAGATTTTGAAGAACCGCTAAACAAGTATTATGGTCTCTTAAAAGAAAAATTAAAAGCGTATAGGATTATTGAAAAAGGGGGTGGTTTTTCAAAGTACATACCATTTAAAAAAGCAATACTACTTACAGAAACGGATAGTTCTATTACAGAAATAAAAAAACATTTACAAACAACAGGCGATTTAAAAGTAAATGACAATACAAATGTATTTACAGATAGTTTATTACTAGCAGTAAAGCATTACCAACAAAGAATGGGGCTGACTGAAACAGGCAAACTTGATGCCAATACCATAGCAGAAATGAATAAGCCAGTGGCAGAAAGAATAAAACAAATAATGGTAAATATGGAGCGCTTGCGCTGGGTGCCTGCAGAGGTAGAGAAGGATTATTTATTAATTAATATTCCAGAATTTAAACTACACGTTTTTGAAAACAATAAGCTTGCATGGGAAACAAATGTAGTGGTTGGTAAGTTACTAACACAAACGACCATTTTTAAAGGGAATATGTCAAGCATTGTTTTAAACCCGTATTGGAATGTACCCTATAGTATTTACAAAAAAGAAATAAAACCAAAACTTACCAATCGGTATTTAGCCAGAAATAATATGGAAAGATACAATGGCGGCGTAAGACAAAAACCAGGAAAAAATAATTCTTTGGGGAAAATTAAATTTTTATTTCCAAACAATTATAATATTTATTTACATGATACACCGAGCAAGAATCTTTTTGGGGAAACCAAAAGAGGATTTAGCCATGGCTGTGTGCGTGTGCAAGAGCCGCAAAAGCTAGCATTATACTTATTAAGAGAAGATACAAGTTGGAATTTGGAAAAGATGAACACCGTTTTGCAAACGGATATAGAAACACCTATTTCGTTAACCCCAACAATACCAGTTTACATAGTTTATTTTACAGCATGGGTGGATAGTGCAGGTGATTTAAATTTTAGAAATGACTTGTATAATTTAGATGAAAAACTTTCAAATGAAATATTTGGAAAGCAATAAAATATTTTCAGAAAAGAATAAAACACGTCAATAGTTTATCTAAGTATAAAATTATAATTACCAAATATGTGAATAATGTAACCTTTTTTTAGAATTGTGTAATAGTATTAAATACAAATTAATTCATCTTTACTATAACAAATAAAAAATAAATTATGCCTTTACTTACAGTTGTTATTGTCTTACTAGTAGTGGGTGTGTTGCTTTGGTTGGTAAACACCTATATCCCTATGGATAGCAAAATAAAAACCATATTAAATGTTGTAGTAGTTATAGTACTAATTATTTGGTTATTAAAAGCATTTGGTTTGTTTAGTTCCATCTCTAATATTAAAGTATAACTTATAATAAAAAATTTTAGCTTAAAAAAATAAATATGAATATTAAAAGAATCTTTGGAGCAATACTTACCGTACTTGGCATTGCTGCTCTAATTTATACTGCCGTTGTATTTGCCAACAATGGTGTTGGTAAAACAGATTATAAAGTAATGATTACATATGCTGTGCTAGGCACTATTTTTTTTATTGCAGGTATAAGTTTGGTACAAACAATAAAAGATGAAGCTTAATAAAAATAATTAAATTTTTAATCAAAAAATATTAAATCAATTTCAATCAAAAATAAAAATAAAATGAAAAAAACAATTGTATTATTTACTGGCTTACTAATCATAACTGGATTTGTGGCATGCAAGAATTCTGAGAACGATGCTGCTAAGCAAGATGTGGTAAATTTAAATATGTATGTGGATTCTGTAGAAAAAGCTACACCAATATATACTGTAGGTAACTGGTCTTCTTTAGATGAAGGCTATCAAATGCGTGCTATGCAGGCAGAAAAATCGATGGGTTCACTTGAAGCATCGGACAAAGAAAAATTAGAAGCAAGCAAAGCCAGGTATGCAACATTAAAAGCAAATTATGAAGCAAAATTGAAAGAGCAAGAAGCTACTTCTAATATGAAACTTAAAGAAACAGAAGGAAAATTGCAACAGGAAATAAATCAAAATAAAGGAACTACAGCTACAGGACCAGACTACAGGCAAGTATTAAGAAATAGATTGTTTGGAGAAGGAAAGATAGGTGCCGATATGAAATTTGAATTTGTAACAGCACAAAACATATATAGTATTTATAAAAATTTTGTAAACACAGTAGCTGATAATAAAGAGCAATATACTCGTGAAGATTGGGACGAAATAAAAGTTTTATATGAAGCCTTGGATACTAGAAAAAACGCAGTAGAAAAAGACTTGGCAGGCTCTGATAATAGACAAATTGCTTTATTAAAGGTACGGTTTGCCTCTATAAAGGCAACGCATAGAGGAGGCACTAAAGGTGCTGAAAACGAAGCAGCAAAACAGTAGGTTCAGTGGTTTTTTAGTTAAAAAAGCGCTCCAAATATTGGAGCGTTTTTTTTATGTAAATATGTGAATGATGTAAGTTTTTGATGAATTTGTGTAATAAATTTTAGTGTTTTCATTTCACCTTTGTTAAAATATTTCAATGGTAAATAATCATAACATTTTATGAAAACTTTCTTAAAAAATAATCTTTGTTCAATCTTTAATATGGGTTTGCTTGTATTAGTATTTACTTATCCAATAACGGATATTAACAGATTAGAGAATAAAGAAGTAAATGCGAACCCCTACGAGACTTTAAAAATAAGCAATAGCAAAATTGAAAATACCAAGGAAATAAATTTTAAAAGTAGCAATAGCTTTGGGATAAAAGCAACTTCAAATACCGAAGATATGCTTCAAACAGGTAACATTTTTTTTATAAAAAATAATTTGTATAGCCCCATTCCTAACCATTAAAAAATTTTCATGAAAAGTATTTCAATAAAACTAACCACTTTTATTTTTTTCTGTACGCTATTTTTAAGCTCATGTAGGGCTATTGAAGGAATATTTAAAGCTGGTATGGGAGTTGGTATATTTATTGTGGTGGCTGTTATTGCACTAATTGTTTTTGTGGCAATGCGGTTTGGTAAAAAAAATACTTAGTAAAAAAACGATAAAATAATTTTTCCTATACATTTTATTTATGGAATACGGTTATAATAAAATAGAAGATAAATTTGGTGTTATCATTTCATTTTTGAAACAACTTTCTGGCAAAGTTGAAATGATAGCAGAAGAAATAGACAATGAAAATTTAAAAAATGCTATGCGCTCATTTGCTATAGAGAGTAATGAGTATGCAAATGAATTAAAAGCTGAAATGAAGAATTTAAATATAGCAAAATCTTTTGTAGATTTTAACAACTTAATAGAAGAGATAACAGAAACAAAAATTGAAACACTTTCTGAAGAAAAAGGTGTAGAAATATTGACCTTTTGTGAAAGTTGTGAAGCATTCTTTCATAAAATTTACAATGATTTCTTAAATGATTTATTGCCAAATATTTCTTTAAAAAAAATTATTAGTTATCAATTAATGGGCATTAAATCTGCCTTTATGCGTATTAAAACTTTGAATACGCTTCGCTTTCACCATTGAGTAATCAATAAAAATATATATTTTGATTGCTAATTTAAAAAATACTTTTTACGATGCTGGCCATGCAACAAAATTTGCAGGGCGCTTTTTTAAAGAGTTATTTACGCCCCCTTACGAGTTTAAAGAATTTGTAAAACAGTGTTATATCATTGGCTATAAATCATTGCCACTCGTTGGTATTACTGGTTTTATAATGGGGCTTGTACTTACATTGCAAAGCAGGCCTACATTGGCAGAGTTTGGTGCAGAGTCGTGGCTACCAGGCATGGTGGCTCTTTCGCTTATACGAGAAATTGCTCCTGTTATTACAGCATTAATTTGTGCTGGAAAAATAGCATCTGGCATTGGAGCAGAACTAGGTTCTATGAAAGTAACAGAACAGATAGATGCTATGGAAGTATCTGCCATTAACCCATATAAATATTTAGTAGTTACCAGAATTTTGGCTGCCACTCTAATGGTGCCATTACTCGTAATATTTGCAGATGGTATCGGAATTTTAGGAGGATTTGTTGGTATCAATATTCATAGCGATGTTAATGTAGTTCGTTATTTTTCTCAAGTGCTAGCTTCCTTAGATTTTATTGATGTATTTCCTGCTACATTAAAAACATTTTTCTTTGGTTTTTTTATTGGAATGATTGGTTGTTACAAAGGCTATAACGCAGCCAATGGAACAGAGAGTGTAGGAAAAGCGGCAAATGAGGCTGTGGTAGCTTCATCTCTCAGCATATTTATAATTGATATGCTTGCAGTGCAAATAACAGACCTTTTTTATTAAATATAGAAATGATAACAGAAACAATTACTAAGAATAATATTTTAACAACCAATACAAGTCATCCAGTTATTGATATTATAGGATTGCACAAATCATTTGGTAAAAATGATATATTAAAAGGGGTAGATATTAACGTTGAAAAAGGTGAGAATTTAGTGGTTTTAGGAAAGTCAGGGTCTGGCAAATCGGTTGCTATAAAGTGTTTGGTGGGTTTGGTAAAAGCAGATGCAGGAGAGATAAAAGTATTTGGTACAGATATAATAAATCTTTCAGAAAAAGAATTAAATAAAATAAGATTAAAAATAGGTTTCCTTTTTCAAAATGCAGCCTTGTACGATTCGATGACAGTTAGAGAAAATTTAGAATTTCCTCTAAAACGCCATTCAAAAAATATAACACAAAAAGAAATAGATGAATCTATAAAAGAAATTTTGGAAAGTGTTGGACTTGCAGAAGCAATTGACAAAATGCCTTCTGAACTATCTGGCGGTATGCGCAAAAGAATTGGGCTAGCTCGTACCCTTATTTTAAAACCAGATATTATTTTGTATGACGAACCAACAACTGGTTTGGATACCATTACATCAAGAGAGATAAGTGAACTTATTTTAATGATGCAAAAAAAATATAAAACAACTTCCATCATTATCACACATGATATGGCCTGTGCAAAACTTACGGGTGATAGAATTGTGATTTTAAAAGAAGGTAAAATAGATGCAGAAGGAACGTATGAATCATTAGAAAAAAGTGATGACGAATGGGTAAAATCATTTTTCATTTTATAAAATAAAAAAAATGTTATGAAGAAAGAATCGGGATCTACTTGGAAACTAGGAATGTTTGTCGTAATAGGATTGGCACTATTTGCAGGTACAATATATTTTATTGGCAAACAAAAAAATTTATTTGGCAATACTTTTCGCTTACAAACAAAATTTAAAACCGTAAGTGGATTAAAAGTAGGAAACAATGTACGCTTTTCGGGCATTAATGTAGGAACAATAGATGGTATTGAATTATTAACAGATACTTCTGTAATGGTACAATTGGTGATGAAAAAAAATGTACAAAAATTTATCAATACATCTGCAAGAGCCAGCATAGGATCTGATGGATTGATGGGTGATAAAGTATTAACTATTTCCACAGGTAGTAGTGATAATGCTGTTGACATAAAAACGCCTGTAAAAGACAACGATTTTATTTTATCGAAAAATCCAATAGAAATGGAAGATGTAATGTTGAGTGTAAAAAGTAGTGTGGACAATGCCAATATAATTACCCAACAGCTTGCAGCATTTAGCTATAAGATGAATAACAATGATGGGGTGTTATCAAAATTATTGAGTGATAAAGAATTTTCTAGTACTATAAAATCTACACTTACAAACTTAGAAAATAGCTCTAATGAATTTTCTAAATTTACAACGAAAATGAATAGTGGAAAAGGTACTTTGGGTAAGCTAATGAATGATGACAAATTGGGTAAAGCTTTGGATAGTACAATGGCAAACCTACAAAAAAGCACTAAAGGATTGAGTGAAAATATGGAAGCGGCTAAAAGTAGTTTCTTATTAAGAGGTGCATTTAGAAAACAGAAAAAGGCAGCAGCAAAAAAACAGGATCAACAAAAGAAAGAAAAACAAAAATTATCTTTAAAAAATAATACTGATAGTATAAAATAATATTCTTTATATATAATTCTTCTAGCCCAAAATTTTTAAAATGTATAGAGCTTGCTATTTGCATATTGTAAATATGTGAATAATATAACTTTACTAAATAATTGTGTAACGCTAAAAATGCAATAAAGTGCCAACTTTAACAACATGCAATTAGCAAAAAAAAAAATCAATTTCTTTTAGCGAGTGTACAACGATATGAAACCGCTTCTTGGAAATTTCAGGTTACGCAATGGCAACTAATTCACAAATTTTAAAAAAAACCACCAAAGTATTTCTTTGTATATTATTGTGTTTGTTATTGGTTGTAATTGGTATTTTTATTTTTATTAATACAAGTAGTGGTAAGAATGTTGTAAAAAATCAGGTTACAAAATACTTAAGCAACAAATTACAAACAACTGTATCTATTGGCACGGTAGATTACAGTTTGCCTAAGTGGTTAGAAATAAAAAACGTTTATATAGAAGACAGAAAAAAAGATACGCTTTTATTTGGAGAAGAATTATCAGTTGATTTAGACATGCTAAAATTAATACAAGGCAATACTGATATAAAAAAAATATTCTTGAAAAATATTGGCATTCATGTTTCTCGTGGAGAAAAGGATACCCTATTTAATTACCAATTTATTCTAGATGCATTTACTGGCAATAAAGCTACCACAGCAAATAAGGATACAGCTGAAATGAAACTCAGCTTATCTAAGTTAATATTTGATAATGTAAACCTCACTTTTAAAGATAGTTTGATAGGCAATAATTTTAATACATCCATTAAAAGCCTTGAACTGGTTACGAATAAATTTCAACCAGACAGATCAAATTTTGGCATAGATGATTTAACAGCGAGTAATGTAAAATTTTACATGAAGAATTATAAAAAGATTAATTCTACAAAAGAAGCAGTCGATTTAGATAGCAGCGCATCATCTCCTTATAAATTATTTATTAATGCAAAAAATATCAATTTAAAATACATTGATGTATTAATAGATAATAAAAACAATGGAATGTATTATGCCAATAATATTGCTACACTTTCAGGGAAAAATATATTGTACAGCATTGCACAAGAAAAAGCCACCGCTGATAAACTTTTATTAGATAGTGCCGTTATTAGTTATGTAATGCCAACCAGAGTAAAGGATAACAATACTAATACCATTAAAAAAACTGAACCTAACCTATGGGTGTATGCCGCTAAACAACTCGATGTAAAAAATAGTTTTATAAAATACGATGACAATAACAAAGCAAACGCAAAGGGCTTAGATTTTGCACACCTTGATGCTAAGAACATAAAAGCAAATGTTAGCAATTTTAATTTTTCTATAAACAACACAACGGCCCTTGTATCTCAATTAGCATTTTCTGACAAAAGTGGTTTTGCTTTAGATACTACCTATGCAAAAATATTGTTTACAGATACAGCGTTATCAATAACTGAATTGTATGCAAAATTGCCAAAATCTGTTATACATACAGATGTACAACTTACGTATGATAGTGCGGCTGCTATTACAAAAAATCCGATAAATAGTTTTTTATTGGCAAATATAAATACAAGTACCATTGCCTTTAATGATATTTATTTATTGGCGCCAGCTTTAGAAAATACTTTTCCAAAAGCAAAATTTGCCAACCAATACTTGAATGTAAATACCGTAGTAAAAGGAAACCTACAACGTTTGTATTTTCCATTTTTACAATTGAGTGGCCTATCTGGTAGCACTGTAAATGCAAAAGGAACTATTTATAATATAACAAACGCTAAAAAGATATCTTTTGATTTGGCATTTGAGCAGAGCCGAATTTTAAAAAAAGATTTATTAAAATTTGTACCGCTTGCTAATCAACAACCTCTTGTTAATTTTCCAGATATAATTTACATAAAAGGAAGATTGATTGGCGATAAAAATAATATTGTTGCAGATGTGCAAACAAGTGGGAAGGACCTTTCATTTACTGGCAGGGTAAATTTAAAAAATTACAGTGATCCAACTAATCTACAATTTGATATTGCCGCACAAAATGCCACTTTTTCTAAAAACATAATTGTAGGTTTATTACCACTTACATTTTTGAAAGCGATAACATTACCACAGCAAATATCTGCATCAGGTAAATTGAATGTTGATAAAAATAATATTACAACCGACGCACAAGTAAATTCTAGTTATGGAAAATTAAATGTAAAGGGATTTATTAAAAATATAAAAAATCCAAAGCAAGCCAACTACGATTTAAATATTATTACACCAGGTTTTGCCATCGGTAAACTGATAAAACAAAATACTGTTTTAGGAAATGTGGCAGGAACATTTATAGCAAAAGGTATTGGCATTGATTACAAAACAATGAACGCATCTATAAAAGCAGATGTAGCATTGCTAGGTTATAATAAATACGATTATAAAAATCTATTGGTAAATGCAGATCTAAATAATGGAAGAATAAAAAGTATTGGAAAAATAAATGAAAATAATGTAAAACTTTCTTATAATCTCACTGCTACTGTTGGTAATGCTTACCCTACAGTAAACGGTACAATAACAGTAGATACTGCACAATTATACCCATTGCATTTTACAAAAGACACCGTAAATTTTTCTGTAAGTGCTGTGGTAAATGCATTGAACTTACAACCACGCCGTATAAACGCATCATTATTTTTAGATAGCTTGAGATTACAAAATGGAAAAAATCGTTATCAATTAGATAGTACATCATTGGTTGGTACGAGTGAAAATGGTATCGATTCTATTGTGCTCATTGCACCATTTGCAAATGTACATGCCGGTGGTGCTTTCGATTATGATAAAATTGGTCTTTCATTACAGCAATATATTAATGGTTATTACAAATTGCTGGGCTACAAACCTTCCTACAAAAATATACCTGATCAACAATTTGCTGTAAATGGCACTATAAAAAAAAGTCCAATTATTACAAGTTTCATACCCGAGCTTGTGGCTTTTGATGATATAAAATTTACTGGAAGTTATGCATCTGCAGATACTGACTCAGCTTTACATTTTAATGCAACGCTACCAAAAATAATATATGCCACTAACAGAATAAGCAATGGAGCCATAAATATAAATGCTAAAAACGCCAAGCTAAATTACAGTGCAGGTTTTGATACCTTAACCACCGCTAGCAATGTTTTTTATGCAACCAATGTAAGTGGTGCTGCTGCAAAAGATAGTGTTTCGTTTACCGCACTTACAAAAGATATCAATAATAGAAATTGGTTTGGCCTTGCTGCAAATGCTTTTGTAAAACAAAATAATTATTTCTTTCGCTTACTAGATAGCTTAACACTTAATTATGAAAAATGGAAAGTAGCCCCAGATAATCTTATTACCTTTTCTCCAATAGGTATTGTGATAAATAATTTTTTAATTAATAGCGATACGGCAAGTATTGCAATTAAAAGCCAACAACTTTTTCCAGATAGCCCAATTGATATTGATATAAATAATTTCAATTTAAAAAGTATAAGCTCAATCTTAAATAATGATACAATTTTAATTGCTGGCATATTAGATATGAAAGCCACCGTAAGTGATCTTAAGAAAACACTGCCCTCATTTACTGGTAACGCTACTATAACAGATGTACAGTTTAAACAAAACCCACTTGGTAATATTACATTTAACGCACAAAAAGTATCTGATAACAATGTAGCTGCTGACCTTACACTTATTGGTTTTGGAAATGATGTGGTCATAAAAGGAAATTATTATTTAAACGATGTGGCCAAACAATTTGATGCGGACTTACAATTAAAAAAACTTAGTTTTAAAACACTAGAAACATTTTCTAATGGTCAATTACAAAATACAGCTGGTGTAATAAACGGCAATATTAACCTAGAAGGAAAATTTTCAGAGCCCCATTGGAAAGGTGCACTTAATTTTGATACGGTACAATTTGCATTAACACAGCTAGGTACGCCTTACAAAATTGACAAACAAAAAATTGTTTTTGATTATCCTATCATTACATTATCACGATTTACCATCGCCGATTCTTTAAACAATACATTAATACTAGAAGGAAATATTGTATCTAAAAGTATAATGTATTATGATTTAGGATTAAACATTACTGCACAAGATTTTGTAGTTATAAATGCTAAGAAAGCCATTAATAGCCAAGTGTATGGCTATGCGGCAGTAAATATAGATGTTGCTGTAACTGGCAACACCGCATATCCGAAAATAGAAGGTGAAATAATAGTGAATGATAATAGTGATGTGAAATTGGTTTTGCCACAATCTGGTTACACTAAAAATGATGGTAAAACAATTGTTCGTTTTGTTGATATGGATACATTCAAATTTGAAAAGCCTAATACTGGTTTTGCACCTGCAATTATTCCCGCTGCTGCATTTGCACAATTTTTAAATTACAATTTAAATATAGAGCTTACCAAAAATGCAGCACTTACTATTTTAATAGATCCATCTACTGGAGATGAATTAAAAGTACAAGGCGATGCGAGGCTAAATGTAGGTGTTGACCCTGGTGGAAATTTAATATTGGCAGGGGTGTATGATTTGGATAATGGCTATTACGATTTGTATTATCAAATATTACAACGAAAATTTTATTTAATAAAAGGCAGCACCATCAGTTTTGCAGGGGCGCCATTAAATGCAAAAATAAATATTATTGCAGAATACATTGCCAATACCAGTTCAAAAGATTTATTAACCAATGAAGTAACAGATGTATCTCCTACCCTTGCAAATTCTTTCAACCAAAAAATACCTTTTAGGGTTGTACTTTATTTAACTGGGCAATTAAATAAACCCATCATCAATTTTGATATACAGTTGCCAGAAGAAAATAGATTACTCAATAATGACTTAAGAACTACTATCGAAAATAAGCTAGCACAAATAAGAAACGACCCAGCATCTGTAAACAAGCAAGTATTTTCATTGTTATTATTTGGACGCTTTTTAAGTGACCAAAGCAGCGATTTCTTTAAAGGAAATGGTGGTGGTTTTAATGACCTTGCTAGACAAAGTGTAAGCCAATTTTTATCCTCTGCATTAAATGAAATAGCAGGAGATATTTTTAAAGGAATAGATATTGATTTAAACTTAACCTCCTATAATGACTATAGCAAAGGTGGTAACGCACAACGCACAGACCTTAATGTGGCGGTAAGCAAAACCTTTGCCAATGATAGGCTAACGGTAAGTGTGGGTAAAAATTTTGGTGTAGAGGGGCAAGATGCAGCTGCAAAAGCATCGGGTGCAAACACGGGTTTTAAACCTGATGTAACAATTTCATATAAACTTACTGCTGATGGAAAATATATGATAAGGGCTTATACCAAAAATCAGTTTGAAGTAACCTTGGATGGATATGTAGTGGAAACTGGAGTATCATTTTTGGTAACGATGGACTACGATAAATTTAATGAATTGTTTAGACGCATGAAAAAGAAATAATAGGATGAAGAATACTTTAGGCGCCATATTATTATGTACAATACTGCTTACATCTTGCAGTGTGCGCCGTTTTTTGCCTGCTGGTGAAAGATTGTATAGCGGCTCTACAATAAAAATTGAAAAAGATTCGGCAACAAGCACTACCGCTAAATCATTAAAAAAAACAATGAAACTGGCGGTAACGCCTAAGTCAAATAAATTTTTATTGGGACAACCTTACAAAGTATGGTGGTGGTACAAAATAGGAGAACCAAAAAAAGAAAAGGGCTTAAAAGCATTTTTAAGAAAAAGACTTGGAGAGCCCCCTGTGCTTGCTAGTAGGGTAAATGCAAAAGCAGGTGCAGAAAATATGCAATCGCTGATGGAGAACCTTGGGTATTTTCATACAACCATACAAGGAGACACAAGCCATGTAGGAAGTTATTTTGTAAAAGCAAATTATACAGCACAAGTAAAACCACAATACAAAATAGCAAAAATAGAATGGGTGGGGGATAGCAACGCTCTATCAAAAATACTACAAAATAATAGTAAAAGAAGTGGCTTGCTAAAAGTAGGAAACCCTTACCGTCTCAGCGATATAACGACGGAGAGAGATAGACTAGATTTATTTTTAAAAACGAAGGGATATTATTTTTTTAATCCAGATTATTTAATGGCTTACATAGATAGCACTATTGGAAATAGAAAAGTACATCTTTACTTAAATATAAAAAAAACTACACCAGATGAGGCAAAGCATGCATACACAATAAATGAGATACACGTGTACCCCTCCTACTCACTTACCTCTGCCAATATGGATACGGCAAAAAATAATTTTGTTGTATTTGATAAATTAAAAATAAACGATAGTGAGAAAAAATTTAAACCAAGCTTATTTGCAACCACCATTACATTTAGGCCTGGCAGTATATACAATAGTAGACAACAAAACGCTACACTCAATAGAATGATTGGCTTGGGTGCATTTAAATTTATAAAAAATAGATTTGAAGCAGTAAAGGACACAACTAAAATAGACACTTCACATCTTTTAAATGTGTACTATTATCTTACTGCAGCCAAGAAAAAATCTATACAAGCACAAATAGATGGTACTACAAAAGAAAATAATTTTATAGGTAGCCAGCTCAGTGTAAATTGGAAAAACAGAAATGCTTTTAGAGGCGCAGAACAGCTTGCAGCAAAAGTTTATGGTGGGTTTGAAACATCAACAAACAAAGAAGTACGTATTAATAATTTGAGGTTAGGTACAGAAGTTTCTTTAACCATGCCCAAATATGCCATTCCATTTTTTAAAGTAAAAGAAAATAATTTTTATCCGCCAAAAACAACCTTGCTTTTAGGATATGAGTGGTTTAAAAAAGATATTTTCTTTATAAAAAATCTTTTTCGTTTTCAATATGAATTTACTTGGAAACCAAATTTACAAACACAATTTACGGTAGCGCCAGTAGCAGTAAGTTATCTGCAAGCTACGAATGTTACCGATTCTTTTCAAAAAGAAATTGCTATAAATCCATCCCTTTTATTGTCTGTATATTCAGAAGCTGTGTTGGGCACATTTGTATCATACACACGCACATCTAGCTTTAGAGCAAGGCGAAATAAAACATATTTTAATGCAAGTGTGGATCTTTCTGGAAATGTGGTAGGCCTTGCTACTGGGGCAAAAGAATATCGCTCAAAAAATATTTTTGGAGTACCCTTTGCTCAATACGTAAAGCTAGATGCAGACTATCATTTTACCAGAAAAATGATTAACAATATGGAGTGGGCTAATCGGCTACAAATTGGTGTAGGATTGCCGTACAACAACTCACGGTTGTTACCATTTACAAAACTATATACCATTGGAGGCTCTGGTTCTATACGTGGGTTTCGTACCCTTACATTAGGACCAGGTACTTATAAACCCACCCCAGATGACCAACGTTTTTTTCAAATAATTGGAGGCGATTATAAATTGCTAGGCAATACAGAATTGAGGTTACCATTTACAAAACAATTAAGCGGTGCATTGTTTGTAGATGCTGGGAATGTGTGGACAAAAGATACTACACTGTTTGGAATACAAGGCCAGCTGAGCAAAAAATTTTTAAAAGAAATAGCCGTGGCTACAGGTATCGGAATACGATTTGATGCCACGGTTTTATTGATTAGGGTTGACCTTGGCATGCCCATAAGAAAACCATATTTGCCAGATGGAGAAAGATGGGTTTTTAATAAAATAGACATTGGTTCTAACGCTTGGCGAAAAGAAAATCTCATATTAAATATTGCCATTGGCTTACCATTTTAAAATAAAATAATTTGAAAAAGATATTAAAATATTTATTTATATTGCTAGTGGTTGGTGCTGCTGGCGCAGTAGTATGGTGGCAATACAATAAAAAAGGGGTTGTAAAAAGCCAAATAGAAAATGCTCTAAGCAAAGCTACGGATAGTACTTATTTTATACATTATGATAGCAGTAGTATAGATGAAGTAGCAGGCAATGCAAACTTTTACAATATCGTGTTACAATCTGACTCATTGCAAAAAATGAGTTATGCAAAAGATACATCTGGTCTACCTACTACAATATTTAATGTGCGCATAGAAAAATTATCATTGGTTGGTGCAGATATTCCTTCTTTTATAAATAAGAATACCATAGAAACAAAAACGATAGAAATTACCAAGCCCATTATTACCATCATACAAACAGGCGCTACAGAAAAAAGAAAATTTACAGCCGCAGATACACTAGCCTTATATGAAAAACTGGTGGGCAAATTTAAAAGTATAAAAGCTGGAGAAATAAAAATAATAGATGCCAACATAACTTTTGCCAATAATAAACAAATACCAGAAACTACTTTGGAAGGAATAAACATTGCGTTAAAATATTTGGCAATAGATAGCAGTAAAAATTACGATAATATTATAAGTTATTTTATTAAAGACGTAGTGGCTACTGTAAAAAAAATAGAGGTAATTAATAATACATCATCAAGGTTGTTGGGTTTTGAAAACATCGAATACAATGCTGTAAATAGGTTTTTAAAAATTGGTAAAATAACACAAACTGATATTGCATCTAATAGAAAATTAATGGTGCTAATTAAAAATAAGATTTCGGGTATATCTACCAATGCTTTTATTTTGCACAAACAATTGAAGGCAGATTCACTATCTACAGCTGGTGGGGAGTTGATTATATATAAAAAGAAAAGCGGTACCGATGCAAAAGAAACCATAGAAATGGAAAATGATTTTTTTGATGAAGCATCTTTAAAAAATATAAACATTGGCAACACGAGTATTACCATTTATAATTATAATGACAAAAATGAAGCTCCCTTGGTTTTAAAAAATATACAATTTAAAGCTGCCAATATTGGTGATGTGTACTCGGGCAGCAACATCATGCGCCTTATCAGCAATAGCAATTGGAAACTTTCTGGAGATGGTACATCGTTGTACACAAAAGATAAAATGTACAATATTAATATAGGGGCATTTATGCTTGATAACTATAATGCTGTAAGCAGTTTTAAAAGTTTTGCCCTTATTCCTACACTTTCTGAAACTAGTTTTGCAAAACAACTAAGTGTACAAAAAGACAGATATGACCTACGTTTAACAAACATAAGCATTACAAATCTCGACTTTAAAAAACTAATTACAGATAGAATGATTGTTGCAGATGCAGCTGCTTTATCACCAACATTTAATATTTATAATGATAAAACGGTAAAAGAAGATGTAACTAGCAAAATTGGTAAATACCCTCAACAACTCTTGCAAAAATTAGCAACCAATATTTACATTAAAAAATTAACCATAAATAATGGGTATATAAAGTATAAAGAAAGAGGAGAAATTTCTAAAAATGTAGGCGATGTATATTTTAATAATATCAACGGATCTGTATCTAATTTTACAAATATAGATTCGTATATAAAGAGCAATAATATTATGACTGTAGATGTAACCTGTAAATTTTTAAATGTTGCCCCAATTGCTACCATCTGGCTATTGCCACTTAATAGTAAAAATGGCGAGTTTACTATAACTGGTAAAGCAGGTTCTTTTGATGCTTCAAAATTAAATCCAGTAACTGAGCCTCTCGGTTTAGCGTCCATAAAAAGTGGAACTATAAATAGCTATGTTTTTACCATAAAAGGTAATGATGTAAAAGCAAATGGTGATGCTGTATTGCTTTATGATGATTTAAAGGTTACTTTATTAAAAAAAGTAGAAGGAGAAACTGAATTGAAAAACAAGTCAACACTAAGTGCTTTGGCAAATACGTTTATAAAAAATAAAAATCCGAATAATGGAACCATCCGAAAAGGAGATATGGCATTTGATAGGGTAATGAATAAATCATTTTTTAATCTTGTTTGGAAAAGTATTTTTGCAGGGGCTAAAACTTCTACAAAGTAAAAGATTATTATATTTTTTCAGTATCGCTATTGTTAAACAATCCTTCTTTATAACCACGCTCAGCATCCGCTTGTAAGCTTGTTACAGCGGGCATAGTATTTATATTTGAAGATATACTTTCGGATTTTAAGCCATTGGTGATAGTCATCTTTTCATCTATGGCATTGATATATTTCACATTCTTATCTACAACATTTTCTATTCTTTTATTTTTATCACTCATGCTATTTTTTTTACTAAAACTATTATAGATGGCCGTACCCCATGCTATTATTTTATCAGCATTTTTTAAAACTGTTCCTGCAACACCAGATTTCAATGTGTTGGTAGCAATTCCCCTTATAGAATTACTGGTTCCTAATTTTAAGTTGCTATTTAAAAAACTTCCACCGATACCCGCCGCAGCTTTTAGTAATAAACCACCTGCACTACTGCCTTCTGTTGCATTCTTAAAAGCAGATTTTATTAAATTTTTTGGTTTAAATGACTCTGCAATATCTTTAAATTGGACTTTTAACATTTTCCCTTCGTTCTTTTTTTGGATTTTTAATAATTCAATTGCATCATCTAAATCTTTTGCGTTATTTATGTTCATCGTACAAAATTTAATTTTTATAATTTTATTACAAGTAAAATTTTATGCTAATACAATTTTTTCTAAATATTTTGTCTTTAGATTTTTTAAAGTCTCAAATTCGTTTCTCATTATTTGTAAGCCATCTTGTTTTGAAATTTTGTGTGTATCACAATAATTGTCCAAACTATCTTCATTGCAAATTAGCTGTTGTAATAAAGGGGTAATATCAAATTGCTTTAATTTAAAATTTACTTTCTCCACATTGGGGTATACCTTTAATTTTGCTATAGCTAAAATCAATTTTATAATTTCGACATAATAGCTAGGTGAATTTTGTCCAGTTTTGTTATGATCATAAATATTTTTAAACGTAGTGATAAACACTTGCTCTGCATACGCTTCATCTGGGCAAATTTCTAAAGCAATACCATATAACAAAGCTGCATATTTATTGTAGATATTTTCAAAAACTGTTTGAGTCATACTATACTTGCTAAGTAATGCCTGATTTCTAAATTAATTAACTTAAAAAACTTTCTAAAAAATCAGTTTCATTTATTTTTCGAGTACAAAGTTGAACTTATCTTAAAAGAATATAGTTGCATAATTCATAAATTAATTTGCATTATTCACAGTTGGTAATACTAAATGTGTAACTCAGAATAAATTTTTAAATATTTACTAAAGTAATTTTTTCTTTTTCTTCAAATTAAATTTTCCTATTTGTGGTTGATTGTCTCCCAACAAGAACCCAAATGGTTTTAATTGATCTATTCTATCAAAAATTACTTTAATAATGGCAGTTAGCGGTATGGCTAAAAACATACCTGCAATGCCCCATAATGCCCCACCAATTAATACAACGATAATAGAAACAAGTGCATTTATTTTTACTTTACTGGCTACTATTTTTGGAACAATAACATTATTGTCTATAAACTGCACAATGATGTACAATATAAAAACCCACAATGCTGTAATGGGACTTTTGGTTGCTAAGGCCATAAGCATTGGTAATGCAATAGCTACCAGCCCACCTATGTATGGAATCATATTTAGCAATGCCCCAATAACTCCAATTAATACTGCATATTGCACGCCCAAAACCAACAAGCCAACGGAGTTGAGTGCAGCTACTACAGCGGCTTCTAGCAACAAACCAATTAAATAACTTTGTATTAGTGTTTTTGTTTCTGTTAGCACTTCTGCTACTAAGCCTTGTTCATTATTTTTAAACAATTGAGCAATAAATTCTAGCAACAAAGGCTTGTAAAAAAGTATCATAAAAATATATACTGGCAATAAAAAAAGCAATATCAACATACCCCCAAATGTGGTAATAACAGACCCAATAACTTCCGTGCTATTATTCATACCTTCCGACTTAGTTTTATTTATCCATGCATCAATTTTTGGTTTACTAATATTTAAATGAGTAGAAAGCCAATTGATACAATCGTTAAATAAACTTGTAAACCGTTGTTTAAATTGAGGCCAAGTATCACTAAATAATGCCGCTTGCGATACAATAAAATAAGTAATGGAAGTAATAACTAATACCGCTACTACCACTGCAATTAAAATCGCAACCACTCTATTACATTTTATTCTGGTTAATACATTTACAAACGGGTTTAATAAAATAGCAACGATGGTAGCAAAAATTAAAGGGACAATAATATCTCCACCTATATAAAGTATAAAAAAGAAGGACACTAATCCAATTACAATTTGAGAAAATTTTAAATACAAGGGAAATTTATTAGTAGTGTTTTCCATAATTTATACATTTATTAAAAATCACATCACATATAGATTGGTAATATGAATACCAGAAAAAATGCAGTAAAATAATTTACTGCATCTTTCATTTATAAAAACCAAATCAAAACCTACGCTGCTTTATCTTACATTTCTGCTGCCTCTACATTTATAGTAGCTACTGCTATTTCTGTCAATTTTGCATCGGCAGATTTTTCTTCTGTGAGAGTTTCTTCAAGTAAAGTTGCTGCCTCAGACAAACCTAATGTAACCGCAAACTGGTGAAGCGTACCATAAGTAGCAATTTCGTAATGCTCCACTTTTTGCGCTGCTGATATTATCCCTGCATCACGCATAGGACCTTTTTCGCAAGACTCCATTATTTCTCCAGCTTCTCTAACCAAACCATCCATGGCTTCGCATTTTTTTGCAACTGGCTTTTTTTCTATACTTGCAAATACTTGTTCCAAGCGACTTACTTGCTCAGTAGTTTCTTCTAAATGGCTCTTCAATGCACCTGACAACTCCGGAGAAGTAGCATTTTTTATCATTTTTGGTATTGCCTTCGTTAATGCTTTTTCTGCCCAATAAATATCTTTCAATTCATCTTCAAATAATTTCATTAATTGCGAATGCTTTATCATTCCTTTATTTGAAGATGCCGTTTTTAGCTTAGGGGCAGGTATTGCAGATGCCACTTTTTTGGTTGTTTTCATTTCCATAATTATCCTTTATTGTTTTAATTGTTGTTTAGTTATTTGCATTTTTATCTCGTGCTCCAACGTGTGGCACAGCATTTACATCAATTTCCGTTGTACCTTCTATCGCCTCCGCTATCTCAGTAGATTCAGCTTGGTTGGGGTCTTTAGGGTCTGGCGCTTCTTTATTAAAATCTTGATAGGTTTTATCATTCAGTATTTTGGTATTGGCCAAAATGTTTCCTTTTGAATTTTTTTCCATTTCAAATAAAATTTGTTTATTAAAAGAAAATTTCTGTACAAAATTGAAAATCTTTACCCAAAATATCATTACATCATTTTAATAAAATATTGCATGATTCACACTTTTTTCAAAACATAAATACTTTTTTAGCAAAAAAATGATATACGTGAATAATACAATTTATTTGAACAATTGTGTAACATTTTTTTACAAAAGGCTTTTGACCTTAGCAGCATCGAAATTATAAACCAAAAAAATAATTTTTATGAACAACGAAACAAATTTACATAGCAAAGAAGCCATAGACATGGTAAAGAAGTTGGTAAAAGAAATACACATTTGCCTTTTTTGCACAAGCTTACAAACAGATGATGGCGCTACAGCTAGGCCAATGGCCGCACAAGAAGTAGATGATGAAGGCAACCTTTGGTTTTTTAGCGATAAGAACAGCGAAAAAAATAAAGAAATAGAAAAAGACAGTGCGGTACAATTGTTTTTTTCTGACCCAAACAAAAGTGCTTATTTGGTTTTAAATGGCGAAGCAGAAATTATTATTGATTACGATAAAGTAGAAGAACTATGGTCGCCATTAGTGAAAACATGGTTTAAAGAAGGCAAAGATGACCCGAATATTAGCATCGTAAAAGTAACTAGCAAGTCAGCATATTATTGGGATACAGAAGGAAATAAGATGATTAATTTTTTAAAAATGATAGCATCCTTAGCTACCGGTACTACATTGGTAGATGCAAAAGAAGGTGAATTAAAATTATAAATATACTTACTTCAAGAAATGCAGTTGAGATTTTTACAACTGCATTTTTTTTGCCCATACGCTTCCCTTCTAGTTATTCTTACAAAACATGTATACATGAAAACACATTTATTACTTATCATATTAATTTTAAAAATGTCAAACTTATATGCAGGTTATACACATGATATAATACCAGAAAAATTACCTGCTAAGGTAGCAGATAGTTCAAGACCATATGCATTAATAGCGGGAGGTAGCAAAGGTATTGGATACGCCATAGCAGAAGCATTGGCTAAAAGGGGTTACAATTTAATTTTAATAGCTAGAAATGTAGATACTTTGCATGCTGCAAAAAACAAGTTAGAAACATTGTATTCCATACATGTGGAAATAATGGCAAAAGATTTGAGCAAAGAATCATCTGCTACAGAAATTGCTACTTGGTGCAATAGCAAAAACATTTCTTTAAAAATGCTTTGCAATGTTGCAGGCATTGGTGGAGCAGACGATTTTTTATCGTCTCCATTAGATAGTTTACAATATATGGTAAGGCTAAATGTAGAATCGATGATGGTTCTAACACTCACGCTACTACCATTGTTAGAAAAAAATGCACCCTCACATATTCTCAATGTAGCAAGCATGGCTGCTTTTGCGCCAATACCTGCAAAAAATTTATATGCCTCTACAAAATCGGCTGTATTGTATTTTAGTTATGGGCTACGTTATCAATTAAAAAAGAAGGGCATTAGTGTCAGTTGTCTTTGCCCTGGACCAGTATTTACAAAGCCGTCTATTGAAAAAGATACCAAAGAAAAACTCGGTTGGTTTGGAAAACAAATGGCAGCACCTCCAAAAAGAGTAGGTGAAGTAACTGTAAAAAAAATGCTTAAAGGTAGAATGATTATTGTGCCAGGCACAGTTTCAAAATTCGTTTCCATATTTCTTCGTGCCATTCCTAAACGATGGGCTGCTGCTATGTATAGCAAATTAGGATAGAAAAATCATAAATACATTCGGTTAATTTAAGGGTGCATTTAAAATTGTCGCTCCTTGAATTAGAGGTGACACCTCTTACGACGATTTTAAATGCATCCAATTTATTTTATGTGTGAATAATGCAAAATTTTAAGATAATTGTGTAATCAATAATATGCAATAATAATCACCTTTACGAAGAAATATATCAGGAAATAATTAAAAAAAATGGCAACTACAATAAAAAAGGCTACTAAAAAAAGTGGTACTGAAAAAAACTCCTTAGTAAAAAATATTAATGCAAAAAAGAAAGCAGGTACTTCTGCTCCCAAAAGCAAATCTACCGTTTCAAAAAAAGCTTATAAAGAAATGGAAAAAAATTGGGGCGAAAAATAATTAATCATCAATAAAAAAATTATCATGGATAAAATTTCTATTATTTCATCAAGCATAAGAGAAGAAAGAAATAGCCACAGGGTAGCCCTTTATTTCAACAAATATTTAGGCGGAAATAATTTGGCGCTTTCAGAAATAATTGATCTTAAGGAATACAATTTCCCTTTATTTAATAGCACCTTAAAATTGCAGAAAAATCCACCAGCCAATGTCGTAGAATTTGCCGAAAAAATAAAATCATCTGATGGAATTATTATTGTAATGCCTGAATACAATGGCGGCATACCTGCCAGTTTAAAAAATGCCGTGGATTTACTATACGAAGAATGGAGGCATAAACCTGTGGGTATTGTAACCGTTTCTGCAGGGCCGTTTGCAGGCACACAAGCCTTGGTAGCATTACAGTTTACACTTTGGAAAATGAAAGCATGGACCATTACAGAAATGTTTTCTGTACCAAAAGTACAAGATGCTTATGATGAAGATGGCAACCCTACCGATAAGGCACTAACCGATAAACTGACAGAAGTTTTTGTGAAAGAATTACTCCGATGTATAAAAGCGGATAAGGAAGAATAAACATTTCATAGTTTGTAAAAATTAAAGGCGAAAAACAAGGTGGAAATTAAAGTAAATATTCGTTTGTAAAAGTAAAAACAACTTAACCATAATAGAGTTATCAGAAAATTAATACACATAAAATTAAATAATGAATAATTTATTCAGAGGATTACTAGCAGGCTACGGCGCTAAGAAATTAGGTGGTGGTTGTTTTGGCACAATAATCGTTTTTATCATTATTTGGGTGGCGTTAAAAAACTGCTAGCCATGTAAAATAAACAAAATGAAAACAAAACAAATTGTATTACGTACTCGCCCAAAAGGTAAGCCTACGCTTGGTAATTTTAAAACCATAGAGGTTGAATTGCCCTTGTTGAAAGAAGATGAAGTGTTGCTAAAAGCGTTGTATTATTCTGTAGACCCGTACATGCGTGGTAGAATGAACGATGCAAAATCGTATGTAGCGCCCTTTGCAATAGATGCGCCCATGGAAGGCGGTGTAGTGGCAGAAGTAATAGAAAGCAAATCGAATAAATATAGCATTGGTGATGTAGTATTAGGTATGCTACCATGGCAAGAAAATATAGTAAGTAATGAAACAAATATTCAAAAAATAGATAAAAATGCAGCCAACAAAAGTTATTATTTAAGTGTGCTTGGCATGCCTGGGCTTACGGCGTATTTTGGCTTGCTGCATATCTGCAAACCGAAAGAAGGAGAAACTGTAGTGGTATCAGGAGCAGCGGGTGCTGTGGGTATAGTAGTAGGACAATTGGCAAAAATACATGGCTGCAAAGTAATTGGCATTGTAGGCTCTGATGAAAAAGCAATGACATTAAAAACAGAATTTGGTTTTGATGAAGTAATAAATTATAAAACTACAAAAGATATTAAAACAGCCATTACAACCATTTGCCCAAATGCTGTAGATATATATTTTGACAATGTAGGCGGAGAAATATCTGATGCGGTTATTGCCAATATAAATTTTAATGCACGCATTGCGTTGTGTGGCCAAATATCATTGTACAATAACACAGAAGCGGCTTCAGGACCGAGGTTACAGCCAATGTTGCTTACAAGAAGTGTACTCATGCAAGGTTTTATAGTAGGCAATTTTAAAGATCGTTTTGAAGAAGGCAGTAAGCAACTTTCTCAATGGATAAACGATGGCAAATTAAAATATATAGAAACAATTCAAAAAGGGTTTGATAATTTGCCCACTGCTTTGCTTGGATTATTTGAAGGTGATAATATTGGAAAAATGATTGTGGAAGCATAAAATATTTACTTAAGAAAAAATAAAATATGAAAATATTAATGGTACTCACTTCACACAGTGAGTTAGGAAACACTGGAAAGAAAACAGGTTTTTGGATAGAAGAATTTGCAGCACCATACTATACTTTTTTAGATGCAGGCGCTATCATTACAGTAGCTTCTCCAAAAGGTGGGCAGCCACCAATAGACCCAACAAGCGATACAGCAGAGAATCAAACGCATGCTACCATTCGCTTTAAAGCTGATAAACATTTGCAAAATATTTTAGCGGAAGCCATGTTGTTATCAGATATGTCTTCCGATGATTTTGATGCTATATTTTACCCCGGAGGGCACGGCCCTTTGTGGGATTTAACCAACGATGCGGATTCTATAAAACTGATTGAGCATTTTTGGAGTAGCAAAAAACCAGTTGTAGCGGTATGCCATGCACCAGCTGTTTTGCTGCATGTAAAAGATGAAGCCGACGAGCCATTGGTAAAAGGAAAAAATGTAACAGGCTTTACAAACACTGAAGAAGAAGCCGTAAAACTTACAGAAGTCGTTCCTTTTTTATTGGAAAATGAATTGAAAAGTAGAGGTGCTATTTATTCTAAAAGAGAAGACTGGGCTTTGCATGTTGTAAAAGATGGTATGCTGATAACTGGGCAAAATCCTGCATCTTCGGAAGCAGCGGCCAGAGAGTTATTAAAGCTTTTGAAAGATTAAACAACAAACGCAATGACACTTTCTCTTCAAATACAATGGTTGTTTTTATTAGCAATACCCATTGCTTGCTGTGCATGGACAGTAACCCACGAAGAAATTTTTAAAGAGCCAAGAGATTATTGTAAAAGAAAAAGCGAAGATTGTAAAAATATTTTACTAAGAAAATTCTTTTATTTATTTACTTGTGAATTTTGTTTTAGCCATTATGTAACGGCATTTTTTATAATACTCACAGGTTATAAATTGCTAATGAATGATTGGCGAGGATACATCATTGCGGGCTTTGCGCTCGTATGGATTGCTAACATGTACATGGGTATTTTTTTATTGATAAGGCAGAGTATAAAGAAAGAAAAAACAGAGATTGAATGTTTAGAAATAGAAAAAGAAAAGTTGACTTAATTTTATAGTGCATACATGAAAGTACTCACAAAAAATATTATACAATCTATTTTAAAACCAAGAAAACCATTTTCACATAAAGGAGATTTCGGCCATGCCTTATTAATAGCTGGCAATACCAGCAAAATGGGCGCAGCAGTAATAGCTGCAAAAGCATGCATGCGTGCAGGTGTAGGAAGGATTACAGTAAGCGTACCACAAGAAGAAACAATTATTTTGCCAATAGCTTTGCCCGAAGCTATGATTTGCATAAGAGAAAAAGACTGCGATAATTTTAATTTATTTAATGCTGCAGGTATTGGGTGTGGCATTGGTGTTTCAAAAGAAACTTTACAAATGGTTACTTATTTACTTGAACAATTTAAAAAACCAATTTTGTTAGATGCAGATGCATTAAACATTATTGCAGAAAATAAAACATTATTAAACAATATACCAATAGGTACAGTTATTACCCCACACCCCATGGAATTTGATAGACTTTTTGGTGCGCATAGTAATATCGAAGAAAGAAAATTAACTGCCATAGAAAAGGCAAAAAAATTAAATATTGTGATTGTATTAAAGGACCACAAAACGTTAATTACGTATAACGGAAAATCATTTGAAAATACAACTGGCAATGCAGGTTTAGCAAAAGCTGGCTCGGGAGATGCGCTATCTGGAGTCATTACCGCATTTATGGCACAAGGCTATCACCCTTTTGATGCGGCTAAATGTGGGGTTTATTTACATGGGCTTGCAGCAGATATTTGCTTGAAAAAACAAAGCAAGGAAAGTATGCTTATAACAGATGTGATTGAATGTTTTGGAATAGCATTTAAAAAAATATTCCCAAATTAATTTCAGTATTCCTATTTCTTCTTTATCTAAAGAATGTGTGAATATTACAATTATTTTACACAATTATGTAATACCTATTTTTTAAATTTTACTCACCTTTATCCTGTAATAATTTTAGTACAATTAAATAAAAAAAATGGCAACATTAATGACAAAAGATAAATCAAAGCTAGGGCCTACAGTGATAAAGAAAAATGTAGAAACACATAAAAAAGCAGCTAAAAATCATACTAATGCTGCTAAGCATCATATGAATGCTGCAAAGCATTACGAAGCAGGAAAACATAATAAAGCTTTGGTAAGCGCAGGCAAAGCTGATGCTGCACATATACTGGCAAGTGCTGCTCATACTGTTATTACAACAGCTATTGGTCAAAAATAAATGTTATAGTTATTGTAAGGATTTTGAAAAGCAGCCAAAAAAAAGGCTTTTTTTATTTTTAAAATTCGTGTCCCTCAAAAAATAAAAAAATGAAAAGTGAAATGGATTTAAACAACGATATTTTAAAATTGACAATTAAAATACATGATGAATTCCCTGAATTATCGAAGTATATAACAGAAATGCCTGTAACAATACCTATTGCAGAAAACCCAGAAATAAATATTAAAACCTTACAGGACTATTATAATTCATTAGAAGCACTTTTAAAAAAATATACAATAACTCACATACAAAATAATTAAGCATAAAAAAATAGTATGAAAATTAATAAAAAACTGGGTGTTTATTTGAATTACCAACAAGCGCATCTTATAGAATTTACTAATAATCCCTTGGAAACAAAAACCATTGAATCTGATTTTACGCATGAAGAAAAACAAGAAACACTTCATAAGGGAGAAAAAGCTATGCACCATAAAGAGCAACATGAGCAATTGGCCTATTTTAAAAAATTGGGTGAGGCAATAAAGCAATATGATGAAGTGATACTTTTTGGCCCTACAAAAGCAAAAAATGAGTTGCATAATTTACTTGTTGAAGATAATCATTTTAGTAAAATAGATGTACAGGTTGCTAAAACAGATGACATCACATTTAAAAAGCAACAAGATTTTGTGATGCATTATTTCTCAAAAAAACTAACGAAACCCTCGTTATAAATATTTTTTAAATTTTAAAATAACAATTATGTACGAAAATAACAATGCCAAAATGGAAGAAAATCAAGCAGGTAAAGAACACGGGGTATTTCACCTTGGGTATAATGCAAAAGAAGATATTTATAACAAAGCAAAAAATGAAGTAAATATTGATCCCGAAAATACAACTATGAAAAAATTTGAAACTATTGAAAACGAATTAGACGATAATGATTTAGGAAATGGATTAGATGTGCCTGGTTCAGAATTGGATGATGAGCAAGAAAAAATTGGTGCAGAAGATGAAGAAAATAATTATTACAGCTTAGGATTGGATAATCATAATGAATTATCGGAAAACAAAGAATACTAAAAAATAAAGGAATGAAAAAAATACTGATTGCAATAGATTACCATCCTACGGCACAAATAGTTGCTATGAATGGTCATACTATTGCAAAAGCATTCGGCGCTAATGTAGCACTATTGCATGTATTAGCAGAAGCAACTTTTTATTCTCCCTCTATTTACGACCCTATAATGGGGTTTAGTGGTTATGCAGATTTTAGTATGACTTCTATGACGATTGCAGAAAATTTAGAGCACAGTTCTTATCTCTATTTAAATAAAATAAAAACATTTTTGGCAGATGATGAAATAAAAAATTATGTACGAAATGGTAATTGTGCCGATGTTATTGTAGAAGCAGCTATAGAATTAAAGGCTGAAATGATAGTGATGGGTTCGCATAGTCAAAAATGGCTCGAACATTTAATAATAGGAAGTGTGACTCAAAAAGTGTTGCATCAAACTCAAATTCCCATGTACATTATTCCAACAAAAAAATAACGTTGCATTTTTAAAATATGCGAATTATATAACGAATTGTAAGAATTGTGTAATGACTAAGCACGTTAAAAATAGGAGTTTTACAATAATTAAATATAAAAATGAAAAAGATACTTTTAAACTTTCCCGTTATTTTATTTATAACAATAGCCACAATCATAAGCTGCAACACACCTGAGCAAAAAGTAGAAAAGGCAGAAAAGAATGTAAAAGAGGCCAATAGAAAATTAGATGTGGCTAATGCAAATTATATAACAGACATAGAAGTATATAGAATAGAAACTGGTAAAAGAATAGCAGAAAATACCCAGAGCATATCTGACTTTAACGCAAGGATAGCAAGTAAAAAACAAGATGCTAAAGAAAAGTACGAAAGGAAGATAGCATCGTTATCTCAAAAAAATACAGATTTAAAAAAAAGATTAGAAGAATATACTGCTGTTGGCGATGAGAAATGGCAAGTATTTAAAAATGAATTCACTGCTGAAATGTATGAGCTAAGCAATTCGATAAGAACAGTAACAAATACCAAATAAAGATGAATAATACAAAATATAAAGCCTGCATCATAGCTTGCTCAGAATGTGCCACTGCGTGTGTTAGTTGTAATATAGCAAGCCTCAATGAAGCAGATGTAAAAATGCTTAGCAGATGTATTAGGCTAACCCAAGCATGTGCAGATATATGCCTTGAGGCAGTAAAATCAATGGCTGGCAATAGTGAATTCTCAAAACAAATATGCAAACTATGTGCAGAAATATGTACTGCATGCGCTATTGAGTGCCAAAAGCATGCACACATGCAGCATTGCAAAGAATGCGAAGAAGCTTGCAGAGCTTGTGCTGAAACATGTAGCAGCATGACAAATGCATATTTATATGCCTAACAAAATAAAGATGACAAAGAAAAATATATTTATATCCATTTTATTTTTTACAAGTATTTGTATTTTATACGCCTGTAATAACAATGGAGAAAATACAATGAACCATAATGCGGATAGTAGCACAGTGCACATAACACCCAACGATACTATGGTGAATAATGCCATGCCAAAGGAAAATGACATGATGAAATCGATGATGGCCACCATGGAGCTAATGAACAATAGCAGCATGACAAATAATTTTGATATAGACTTTGCTAATAGTATGATAATACACCACCAAGCAGCTATAGATATGAGCGAACTAGAAATAGCTAAAGGTGGAGATGTACAAATAATAAATATGGCAAAAAATATTATAAAGGCACAAAAAGCAGAAATAACACAAATGAAAAATTTTGTTGCCAATTATACACTGTATCCTTCGGATAAAATAGGTGATACAAAAATAAACACATCTGCTCCAAAAAATATTTTAACAGATGAAATGAAAAGCATGATGGATAAAATGCACAATATGAAAATGACAGGCAACACAGATGATGACTTTGTAATGCTTATGATACCACACCATGCAAGTGCAGTAAAAATGGCTAAGTACGAAATTGCTTATGGGAAAGAAACACAATTAAAAAATATGGCACAAAAAATAATTATTGATCAAAATAAAGAAATAGCAAAGTTTGTAGGGTGGAGTACAAAGCTAAATAATTAAAAATAACAGCATGGAAACTTTAATGAATGAAACAGCTGTTCGGCGAAATGAACATCAAAGAATTATAGACGCAACAATGGTGAATGTAAATCTTCCTCATTTTATTAATCAAATAAAAGAAGAAGAAGCTTGGAAAAAAAATGACCGGAATGCAATTACACTTTTAAAAACTAGTTTTTTACGAATTGTACTTATTGCATTGCACAAAGGGGCAATACTAAAAAAACATACTGTGCCACAAATGCTGACTGTACAGGTGCTAGAAGGTAAAATGAAATTTATAACCGATGTGCAAACTATTGAACTTATAGCTGGCGATATGATTGCCTTGTACGAAGGCATAGCACACACGGTAGTAGCAACAGAAGAAACAGTTTTTTTATTAACACTTACAGGTATGCATCACAATTAAACATTCGAATTACCAAAAGGGTTATCAACCAAACAAACAATTATACAGTTGATTATGAAATAATATAAAGGTTGATAATCCTTTTGGCAATTTGAAATAAAAATGAAAAATGAAAAAATACATCCCTTATACCCTCATTTTAATTATTACGTTTAACTATGCATGCAGCAGTACTACACAAATAAAAAGTAGCTGGGGCGAAGCAGAGAAAGAAGTACCTATTGGTAAACTAAACAAAGTATTGGTAGTGGCACTCTTTAACACCGAAACCAGCAATAGAAATGCGGAAGACCAAATGGTAAAATACCTTGAGGGAAAGGGCGTGGTTTCTTATAATTATTTTAATGAAAATTTTAATAGAAAAGATGCCTTTGCCATTAGAGAAAGGATAAATGCAGATGGTTTTGACGGCGCCGTTACCATGCGGTTGATAGATGTGGACAAAGAAGTAACTTATGTGCCAGGCAATATTTCTACCTACCCAAAATACTTTTATTCTTTTAGCGATTATTATTTTAGGAGTTACAATTATTATCAAACTCAGGGCAATTATGTAAATACAAAAACATACACAGTAGAAACAAATGTATATTCTATAAAAGAGAATAAAATAATATGGACGGGGCTTACAGAAACCACTAACCCAAACGGAGTAGAAAAAATGACCGCTGAAATAGCAAAAGTTATTTACAACAAAATGATGAAGCAAGGTTTTATTAGCAAGTAAATTTATTTAATCAATTATAAACAAACACAAACATGAAAAATATCATCTTAATTATCGCCATTCTATTTGCATCTGCAAATACATCTTTTGCACAAGTAAAACAAAACAGCTCTCAAAAAGTACATCACCCAAACAATAGAGCAAAAAAATACACCTGCCCCATGCACCCCGAAGTGGTAAGAAACAGACCTGGCAAGTGCCCCAAATGTGGTATGCAATTGGTAAAAATAAAGCATAAAAACATGGGGAAGAAAATGGATTAAATAGATATCTAAATTTTTGCTTAATAGTTTAACTCTCGGGGGGGATTAAACAATAAGCATTGCAACAAGAGAAAAGAATAAAAGGTTAATACCCTTTTGTTCTTTTTTTTATACCAAAATCTGTGAATTTTGCAACATATTTAAAAAAAAATCCATGAGTGGTTTTAAATTAGCTTAACTTCAAATATTAGTTAATAGTTTTAAAGCAAACCAAAGCATGGACATTATAGAATTAGAAAAAGAAAAGGCACATATTGTTGTAAAAATAATAGAATACATACCCAATGCTGTTGTAAGTAAAACCATCATAAAAAAATTAACTGGCAATGTTACCGCTTCTTCGTTTGATGCTGAAGAGGAGTTTGCAGAAAAAACGTCGCCATTTGATAATTATATACAAATAATTGATGGAGCGGCAGATATAACCATTAATAATAAAATGCACCACTTAACATTGGGCGAAGGCATTATTATACCAGCAAACGCTTCGCATGTGTTTAATGCAAAAGAGCAGTTTAAAATGATATCTACGGTAATAAAAAATGGGTATGAAGATTGATTTTAACTAACTTTACATGCCTAATATTTACTTTTTTAGTAACCTACGATAAAACTTTTGTAACCCTACAACTGCAGGAAACTATTTATAAATTAAGCAAGTTGCACAAATGAAACTCTACATTAAAAACATGGTTAGCATACGCTGCAAAATGTTGGTGAAAGAGGAGTTAAAAAAACTTGGGTTACACTTTACCAATGTAAACTTAGGTGAAGTAACCGTAATGGAAAATATTTCGGAAGCACAAAGAGAAGGATTAAAAAATGCGTTACATACATCTGGCTTAGAGCTAATGGATGATAAGCGTGCAGTGCTTATTGAAAAAATAAAAAACGTAGTGATAGAAATGATACACTATGCAGATGATTTGCCCAAAACAAATTTTTCTGATTACTTGGCAGAAAAATTGCATTACGATTATACCTACCTATCCAATCTATTTTCTGAAACCCAAGCCACCACTATTGAGCATTTTATTATTGTACATAAAATAGAAAAAGTAAAAGAACTGATAACCTACGACGAACTTAACCTTACCGAAATAGCCTACAAACTGCACTACAGCAGCGTTGCACACCTCTCCCACCAGTTTAAAAAAATTACTGGTTTAACTCCTTCATTTTTTAAAACCCTAAAAGATAAGAAACGCATTACTATAGATAATCTGTGAATTATGTAAGTATTTTTATTTATTGTATAACGATAACTATTTTTATAAGTTGACCTTTATATTATAATAAAAATTATTTTACACATTAAAATCATACTATGAATAGCACAGCACTTGTAGGAAATTGGGAGGAGCAGAAAGGTAAGCTGAAACAAAAATTTGCAATATTAACAGATAATGATGTATTGCTTGTAGTAGGTAAAAAAGAAGAAATGATGGGCAGGCTTCAAATAAAATTGGGTAAAACAAAAGAAGAATTACATAAACTCATTTCAGCATTATAATTCTTTCAAAGGGGGGGCTTTGAAAACCGTTTGGTAGAAAATTTTCTACTAAGCGGTTTCTTAGTTTTTAAGAATAATGAATGTATAAAAATTATCGCACTTTGTACACAAGAAACACAAAGAAGAAAGTTGGCTTAGTTTGTAAAGCTCCCCTCCAATGCAATCAACTTAATACGCTTGAACTGATTAAAAAATATTCAACAATATACAACTTTTCTTTTTTTGAAAATACATATAAAATACATGGTAAGTGATCGTTGTAAAACGGTTGTAAAAGATACTTTAAAAGCCATGGGACTGCACTTTGTAATGGTAGAACTTGGCGAGGTGGATATAATGGAAAACATTACAACTGCACAAAGAGCACAGTTGCAAATAGAATTGCAAAATGCAGGCCTAGAGCTTATGGAAGACAAACGAGCCATTTTATTAGAAAAAATAAAATTGGCTATTATAGATATTGTACACCATAGAGAAGAAGATGTAAAAATAAATTTTTCGCATTATCTAAGTGAAAAATTGAATTATGATTATACCCACTTAGCTAATATTTTTTCTGAAGCAAGCGGCACTACTATAGAGCAATACATGATAGCACAAAAAATAGAACGCATAAAAGAACTCATAACCTACGATGAATTAAATATTACAGAAATAGCTTGGAAAATGAACTACAGCAGCGTAGCACATTTAAGCAACCAATTTAAAAAAATAACTGGGTTTACCCCCTCTCATTTTAAAAAGTTAAAAGACAAAAGACGAAAGACGATTGAAGAAATTGGTAATGCTTCAGAAAACATAATTCAACCAAGTACAGCAAATAGTGTAATAAACCTATAAGTCCAAAAAAATGCACTGCAACCATAAATAAATGAAAGCAAATAAAGCCATATCAAAAATAGCTGAAAAGCTCATAGAGCCTATCGAAAAAAATGCAGGTAAACCGCTCATCAAATCTGACAACCTTTTTCCTGTGGTAGGTATTGGCGCTTCTGCTGGCGGACTTGACGCATTTAAAAAATTATTAAAAGCTATTCCCGAAGATTCAGGCATGGCCTATGTGCTGGTACAACATTTAGACCCCAACCACGAAAGCATTTTACACGAACTGTTGCAAAAAGTAACCAACATACCAGTGCTGGAGATAGCTGATAATATTAAAGTACAACCTGATCATATTTACATCATACCCAGCAACAAAATGATGATTGCAAATGATGGTGTATTGAAACTTAGCACTCGCCCTCCAAAAAATAAAAACCAACGCAACCTTCCTATAGATCTTTTTTTTGCTTCGCTGGCCGAAGTACACCAAAGCCATGCAATTGGCGTGGTTTTATCGGGCACAGCCAGCGATGGTACGCAGGGGCTAAAAGCTATTAAAGATCATGGTGGCATTACCTTTGCACAGGACGAAGCTTCGGCAGCATATGAGGGTATGCCGCAAAATGCCGTGCAGGCTGGTGTGGTTGACTTTATTCTTCCGCCCGAAAAAATACCGCAAAAATTGCTGGAAGTAATCAATATTATTAATGGCAATGGCCATAGTACAGAAGATTTTCCAATAAAGGATGAAGATGTATTTAAACAAATTCTTTCGCTGCTCCGCATCCGCAAAGGAACCGATTTTACCTATTACAAACAAACAACCATACGCCGCAGAATACTCCGCAGGATGGCTATCAATAAAAATGAAGAGCCTGCAGCTTACCTGAAATATTTACGGGATAATAAAACGGAGCAGGATTTTTTATACCTTGATCTCTTAATTCCAGTAACCTCTTTTTTCAGAGATGCAAAAACCTTTGATAATTTATGCGAAACGATTTTTCCTTCTATTATCAAAAATAAAATACCCGGTGAGCCCATCCGTTTTTGGGTGGCTGGCTGCAGTACCGGCGAAGAAGCTTACTCTGTTGCTATTTGCCTTAAAGAATTATTTAGGAATTCCTCCTTGGGAGAAGGGCGGGACGGGACAGTACAAATATTTGCAACAGACATAAGCGAACCTGCCATTGCAATAGCAAGAGCAGGCATATATTCAAAAACTGATATAGAAGGATTAACCCCGCAACGCCTGCAGGATTTTTTTACCAAAACCGATGGGGGTTATCAGGCCAAAAAATCCATCAGGGGCATGTGTGTATTTGCCGAACACAATTTTTTGAAAGACCCGCCTTTTAGCAAAATGGATTTTATAAGTTGCCGCAATGTGCTTATCTATATGGAGCCTTACTTGCAAAAAAAAGCACTCAATACTTTTCATTACTCTTTAAACCCAAAAGGATTTTTATTACTTGGCAAATCAGAAACAACCAGCGGTGTGCCCGAACTTTTTGCAGCAGAGGGCAAAAGCGATAAACTATTTACCCGAAAAGATGCACCCACCCGTTTTATTCATACTACAAGCATCCGCAGTGAACAAAGTTTTACTGATAATAATACCTTACGCAAAACTGAAAACCTGAAAACAGACTTTCAAAAAACAGCCGACGATATTATACTCGGCAAATATACCCCTGCCAGTGTGGTGGTTAATGAAGCAATGGATATTGTTCATTTTCGTGGCAACACGGGTAATTATCTGCAGCAATTGCCTGGTAAGCCAAGCCACAATTTATTAAAGATGGCAAAAGAAGGTTTGGCTTTTGAGTTGCGCAATATTTTGCATAAAGCAAAAAAAGAAAAGGTTACGGTTATAAAAGAAAATATTCCTCTTGATATAAATGGGGTATTGCACAATATAACCATCGAAGGCTTACTGCTGCCAGATACCATTGAGTTGTATTATTTAGTATTGTTTCATGAAAATAAGCCATTACCTATCAGCCCCAAGTCGTTAGCTAAACGAAAGGTAAAAGCTAACAGTCAGGAGTTTCTCCGAATAGCGCAATTAGAAAAAGAACTGGCCCAAAGCCGTGAAGATATGCGCAGCATTACCGAAGACCAGGAAGCAGCCAACGAAGAACTGCAAAGCGCCAATGAAGAACTGCTGAGCAGCAGCGAAGAACTCCAGAGCCTTAATGAAGAACTAGAAACAAGTAAAGAAGAATTGCAAAGTACCAACGAAGAATTGATGGTGGTAAACCAGGAAATGATCAGTTTAAATGAACAGGTAACAACCGCAAAAGATTATGCCGAAGCCATCATTGCCAATATACATGAACCGCTGCTGGTACTGGATAAAAACCTGCGTATAAAATCAGCCAACAATGCGTTTTATAAAACATTTCAGGTAAATGAAAAAGAAACGGAATCGGTGTTAATTTATGATGTAGGAAATAAGCAATGGGATATTCCTAAGCTGCGTACACTGCTTGAAAATATATTGCCCGAGAAGTCGATATTTAATAATTTTGAAGTAAGACATAATTTTTCAACCATTGGAGAAAAGGTAATGCTGTTGAATGCTCGTGAAGTAGTAAATAAAAACAGCACAGAAAAATTAATCCTGCTTTCTATTGAAGATATAACGCAAAGAAAAGCAGCCGCTAAAAAAATTAAAGATAGTGAGGAACTTTTTACCAGTATAGCCGACAATATTTCTCAGTTTGTATGGATGGCCGATGAAAAGGGACGGGTTTACTGGTATAACCAACGCTGGTATGATTATACCGGCACTACATTGGAAGAGATGCAGGGATGGGGCTGGCAAAAACTACTTCACCCCAATCATTTGGAAAGGGTAGTAAGCCGCATTCAACATTCGTGGGATACTGCTGAAATATGGGAAGATACTTTTCCTTTAAAAGGTAAGGACGGCAAATACCGCTGGTTTCTTTCTCGAGCAGTACCTATTTATGATGAGCAGGGAAAAATTATTCGTTGGTTTGGTTCTAATACAGATATTACAGAGCAAGAAGTGTTGATAGAAAAATTAGGTGACACCGTTGATAAATTAACACTTTATGAAAAAGTAATTTTTAATATTCAGGATGCCGTTTTGATTACAGAAGCAGAACCTGTAAATATGCCCGGCCCACGCATTGTATTTGCCAACGAGGCATTTTACAAAATGACGGGATACACCGAAGAGGAAACGATAGGCCAAACGCCACGGATATTGCAAGGCCCAAAAACTGACCGTAAACAATTGGATAAAATAAGGACTGCCGTGGAAAATTGGGAGACGGAAAGGGTAGAGCTTATTAATTATGCCAAGGATGGAAGGGAGTTTTATGTTGATTTTGAAATTGTACCAGTTACCGATGAAAAAGGTTGGTTCACACACTGGGTTTCTGTACAAAGAGACGTTACCGAAAAAGTTCTTGCAAGAAAAAAAATTGAAGAAAGTGAAGAACGGTTACGCTTGGCTACTGAAACATCTGGAGTAGGTATATGGCAATGGAATGTTATAACCAATCTAATTCATTGGGATGCACAAATGTTCCATATTTATGGTATAAAGCCAACACCAGATGGACTTATACAATACAGCGACTGGAGCAATGCCGTGGCTCCCGAAGAACTTGCTGAGCAGGAAAAAATATTGCAGGCTACTTTAAAAAATATGGGCAGCAGTAATCGTTCCTTTAAAATTTTAAGGAATAGCGATGGCATGCTCCGTAATATAGAAGCAGTGGAAACTGTTCGTACCAATGCCAACGGGCAAGCTGAATGGGTAATAGGCACCAATATAGATGTTACCGAAAGAAAACAGGCCGACCAAAAATTACAAGAAAGCGAAAACCGTTTCAGGTTAATGGCGGAGTTGATTCCTCAAAAAATGTGGACTGCCGATTCGGAAGGCAACAAAAATTATTTCAACAAAAAATGGCTCGAGTATACAGGATTGCCTTATGATGAATTAAAGGATTGGGGTTGGAAGAAAATAGTTCATCCTGATGATTGGGAAGCAACTAAAAATCAATGGCAAAAATCCATAGATACCAGTGCAGATTATGAAATGGAGAACAGGTTGCTAAGAAAAGATGGAGAATACTTGTGGCATCTAACCCGGGCAACAGCCTTAAAAGACAGCGATGGCAAGATAAAAATGTGGGTAGGTTCTAAAACTGAAACCCAAATACAAAAAAAACAAAAAGATGAATTGGAAAAGGCCGTGTTGAGCAGAACAAATGAGTTACAGAAAGCCAACATGGAATTGAATAAAAAACACCAGGAACTATCATTTGCCAAAGAACAATTGCAAACGGAATATTCTCGAAAATTGATTGAAGCCAGCCTGGACCCGGTGGTTACTATCAGTGTTGAAGGAAAGATAACCGATGTAAACGAAGCATCAGTAATTGCAACAGGTATAAAAAGGGATGAGTTGATTGGCACTTCATTTTCAAATTATTTTACCGAAAATGAAAAAGCGCAGCAAGGGTATCAACAGGCATTTGAAAAGGGGTTTATTTCAGATTACCCACTAACGCTAAAACATAAAAACGGGGAGTTAAAAGATGTATTATATAATGCATCTGTTTATAAAAATGATAGAGGGGAAGTACTGGGCGTTTTTGCGGCTGCCAGGGATGTAACGGAACAAAAAAGAATTGCGACAGAACTAACAGAGGCAAGAATATTTGCAGAGTTTGCAACCAGCTTAGCAGAAGAAGCAAAAGAAAAAGCTGAAAAAGCTGTTATAACTGCTGAAGAAGCAGTAAAAGCTAAACAGCAATTTTTAAGCAATATGAGCCACGAAATACGTACACCCATGAATGCCATTATTGGTTTTACAAAAGTGGTGCTTAAAACAGACCTAAGCCCCAAGCAAAAAGAATATATAAGTGCTATAAAAATCAGTGGCGATGCGCTTATTGTTTTAATAAACGATATTTTAGATATAGCAAAAGTAGATGCTGGAAAAATGACTTTTGAAAAAGCCCCTTTTAAATTAGCACTTTCTATAGATGCCATGCTAAATTTATTTGAAACAAAAATTTTAGAAAAGAATTTAATATTGGTGAAGGAATACGATGAAAAAATTCCTACTGTTTTAATTGGTGATGCTATACGCTTGCACCAAATAATTTTAAACTTAGTAAGCAATGCAGTAAAATTTACAGAGTATGGATTTATAAAAGTGGCAGTAAAATTATTAGGACAAGATGATGAAAAAGTAACAGTAGAATTTTCCATTACAGATACAGGTATTGGTATAAGAGAAGAAAAATTACAATTTATTTTTGAAAACTTCACACAAGCATCTGCTATTACCTCTAGATTATATGGTGGCTCAGGCTTAGGGCTTGCCATTGTAAAGCAATTGGTTGATTTACAGGGCGGAAATATAGCTGTAAACAGCACCATAAATGAAGGGTCAACATTTAGTTTTATTTTAAACTTCGACAAATCGGATAGCGATGAAATTGTAGAAGCAGAAATAATGCAACTAGATGAATCGGTAAAAGACATTAAAATATTAGTGGTGGAAGATATGCCGCTTAACCAGCTGCTGATGAAAACACTGTTAGATGATTTTGGTTTTGAAAGTGATGTAACAGCCAATGGAAAATTAGCCTTGGAAAAATTATCTACAAAAGCCTATGACATTATTTTAATGGATTTGCAAATGCCCGAAATGAATGGGTTTGAAGCTACAGAATATATACGCAATACATTGGAGTCGAACATTCCTATTATAGCATTAACTGCAGATGTAACCACCGTAGATGTAGCCAAATGCAAGGCTGTAGGCATGAATGATTATATTGCTAAACCAATAGACGAACGATTGTTGTACAACAAAATAATTAGTTTGGTAAAAAAGCCAGTGGTAATAGTAAGCAAGGAATTATTAGAAGAGGCGATAGAAGAACAGAAAATAATTAAGTGTACAGATCTTACTTATTTAAACACCCGTACAAAATCTAACCCTGTATTGATGATGCAAATGATGTCTATTTATTTAGAACAAACGCCGCCACTTATAACTTTAATGAAAAAAAGTTTTGCAGAAAAAGATTGGGATAGCCTAGATGCTGCTGTACATAAAATGATACCATCTTTTGGCATTATTGGTATGCATAAAGACTACGAAGCCATGGCAAAAAAAATACAACGATACGCTGTGGCCAAACAAGAAGAAGAGGGCATTGCTGAATTAATTACACAATTAGAAAATATACTTGGCCAATCTTGCAGAGAAATAGAAATAGAATTTAATAACATGAAAAATAAAAGCTTATGAGTACTGAACAAAAAATAAAAATATTTTTAGTAGATGACGATGCCGTTTTTTTAAAAAATTTAGAAATAGAATTTTTAGACCATGCAGATATTGAAATAGAAACATTTGCAACAGGCGAGATATGTATTAAAAATTTAGCAAAAAAACCTGATATAATTATTTTAGATTATCACCTAGATGGGATAGATACTAAAGCAATGAACGGTATTGCAACGCTAGATAAAATAAAAGCCTACAATAATGAAACGGCGGTAATTATGTTATCATCGCAAGATAGTATAGATGTTGCCGTAAAATGTATGCACCACAAAGCCTATGATTATGTTATAAAAAGTGAAACAGCTTTTGTACGCTTACAAAAAAATGTAACCGATATTATAAAATTACAAAAGCTGGAGAAAACAGTGGATTGGTATATGGAAAGGATGTAGTGTTGGTTGAAGGTTGAAGGTTCAAAGTTGAAGGTTTGCTTAATGCGAAGTTTATTTCTAAATGTAAACTTGTCTATAGGGGATGTTTTATCGGTTAGTGTCCCCACCATAGCTGTTCGGAAGATTAAAAAGAAAATAATTTAAGCCTGAATGGCTGATATTACTATAGAGTTGAGATAATCCTTAGGGGTGAAAATCCCGAAGGGATGGCATTATTACTAATATCACCCCTTCGGGGTTTATTGATTTTTTTTGAATCTGCTATATTAATTGCATCCCTTCGGGATTAAAAAATAAAACAGCAAATCTTCCGAACAGTTATAGTGTCCCCACCTACCGAAACTTTATGATTTTCAATATTTTTAGCATACTCTTCAGCTAGTGCTTCCAAACAATATTTCACAATCTGTGAATCATACAAACTTTTGCAGTAATTGTATAATAGTCTATTCGCACATCATTTCTAATTTTGTACTAATCAATTCAGCATACCTAAAAATTTAAATTATGAGAAAGTTTTTACTATTAATCATCGCAACCACATCGGCATTTTTTGCCCATGCACAATTCCCCACCACAGTATTACCAGCAAACAACTGTGTGGTTTTTAGAAACTTTAATATATCTGACGAAGGCTTTAGTTCGCCGAGTATTTATTCGGATGCAAATGATGTATCGTTTAACTGGAATTCTACTGCTGGCGCAGAAATAGAGAGCAGTGGTTTGGGTTCAAGAACCGCTAGCCTTATCTCTCCTATTTATTTAAATCCAGACCCAGGGCAAATAACACTTGGTTTTAAATATGCTGTGCCTTCTGGTACGGAGTATAGAGTGAGGATAATATCAGGCATAATAAATCCACCATTAGAAATGTTGGCAACAACGGCTAACGGTCCTGTTTACACTGCTTTACCAAGCAATGCTGGTAATCTTTGTATAACACTAGTCGATTTAGATTTAACTGCAGGCAGACCAATTCGTGTAGAAGTAACATTTAGGGTTGTAGGTCATACTGGCCAAAATATTTTGTTTGATGACTTTGCACTAACGGTACAAAGTGGTCCACTACCAGTAACTTTTACAGGCTTTGTAGCACGTAAAAATATTGATGAAACCTTACAATTATTATGGAATGTAGGCGAAGAAATAAATGTAAAAGGATATTATGTAGAGGTAAGTACTAATGGAAATACTTTTACAAATGCGGGATATGTACAAGCAAATGGCAAATATATTTATTCGTTGAGTTACATTGATAAATTAAATCAAACAACTTACTTTAGAATAAGAAATATTGATTTTGATGGTAGAAGTAAATATACACCAGTTATAAAAGTATATGCTAAAGATAAAACGTTGGCAGAGATAGAAATTTACCCAACACCTGCTACTGATATAATTACATTGCAACACAATAAGTCTGCAGAAAAAGCAACAATTACTTTATACACTACAAATGGTAAAGTAATCTTACAAAAATATACACAGCTAAATACTTTTCAAACACAAATAAACATTGGCAAGCTATCAAGCGGAATGTATTTGGTAAAGTATGATGATGGCACAGGAAATATACAAAGTAAGACACTATATAAGAATTAATTTTGTTTTAGGTTTCAATAGGGGAAAGGTCGCCACATTAATTTGCGGCGACCTTTTATTGTATAGTAATATGGCTAAATTTTATCTGTGAATATTGAAACTATTAGATACAATTGTGTAACAGTTTGTGATATATAAAGTAGGAATTTTGTTGTATACATTTATCTATAAAAAAAATAAAAATGGACAACGAAAAAACAATTGATGTATTAAATTCTATCATACAAATAAACAATGATAGAATAGAAGGGTATGAAACAGCATCTAAAGAAACTGAAGAAGCTGATTTAAAAGAATTATTTGCTGGCTTTCTAGATACAAGTGAGCAGTGCAAAGAAGACTTAGAAGAAGAGGTAGAAAAGCTAGGTGGCGAACCAACAGAATCTACCAGAATTACTGGAAAGTTTTTTAGGGTATGGATGGATGTAAAAGCTGCACTTACTGGCAATGATAGAAACGCAATTTTAAACTCATGTGAGTATGGAGAAAAAGCAGCACAAGATGCCTACGAAAATGCACTTACAGATGAGTTAGAAAACTTGACATCTGAGCAGCAAACTATGCTAGCTGCACAAAAAAAATTATTACAAGCGGATCTTAATAAAATATTATCCCTACAAGACACATTGGTAGAGAACAAATAATTGTAATGCCAATGTTTTCATGCGGAAAAGAGTTTTATCTTTTCCGCTATTTTATTTGAGCCAAAACAATTTTATCATGTCTAAAAAAAAGATATCGCCCATTTCTAAATTAATTATTGCCATACTTATTTGCGAAGCAGTAGGCATTTTAAGTGCATTACTTTCTAATACCACCAATAATACTTGGTTTAATACATTGGCTAAACCCTCTTGGAACCCACCAGCTTCACTCTTTGTGCCTGTATGGACAATACTTTATCTGCTTATGGGCATTGCGCTATGGCTTATTTGGAAGAGCGATGCACCCTACTTAAAGAAAACAAATGCTATTTGTATTTTTTTCTTTCAATTGTTTTTTAATTTTTGCTGGTCTATTTTATTATTTAGGTTTCACTCACCCCTACTGGCATTAATAAATATTGTAATAATGGTAATAACCATAACCGCTACTATGTTTACTTTTGCTACCATCAACCGCAAAGCATCTTGGTTACTGTTACCATACATTATATGGGTGAGTTTTGCTACATTATTAAATTTTACCATTTGGGTAATGAACTAGAATAAAATAGTATTAACATGCAAATAATAATAAAAGATATTGGTACATTATTAAAACAAACTTTTGCTGAGTGGAGCAAAAAAGATCCTTTTAGGGAAAGCGCTATCATTGCATATTATGCTATTTTCAGCATACCAGGTTTGCTTTTACTCATCATTTCTGTTACAGGATATTTTTTTGGAAAAGATGTAGTAAACCAAAATATTATTGAACAAGTAGCAATTACAATGGGTGCTAATACTGCATTACAAGTAAAAGATATGTTGATGAATGCAAGTGAGGTAAAATCTACAACATTTGGTACTATAATAGGAATTACTATTTTATTGATAGGTGCTACAGGTGTATTTGTAGAGCTACAAAAAACATTAAACAGTATTTGGCAAGTAAAAGTAGTGCCTAAAAGAGGCATTTTGCTTATTTTAAAAGCAAGGTTATTTTCCTTTGGTTTAATATTTGCCATTGCATTTTTATTATTAATATCGTTGGTAGTATCCGCAGCGTTAGCAGCCATGAGCAATTGGATAAAGGCAGATACATCGGAAGCTGGCTTGGTATTTTTTCATATAGTTAATTTTATTTTTTCATTGGGGGTTATCTCTACATTATTTGCATTAATGTTTAAAATATTACCCGATGCCAAAATAAAATGGAAACATGTTTGGCTAGGCTCTATTGTAACAGGGTTGTTATTTACTATAGGAAAAACAGGATTAGCATTTTATTTTGGCAAAGCAGAGCCTACATCGGTGTATGGTGCAGCAGGCTCAATAGTGCTAATTTTATTGTGGGTATCTTACTCTTCTATGATAATGTTTTTTGGCGCAGAGTTTACAGCGGCATATGCAAAAAAGTACTCAGGCAAAGTACCACCAAGCGATATTGCTAAAACGGTAGCGCCTATTACAAATTATACTGAACCAACAAAATAAAATACCTATGAAAAACGTTTATAGTCATACAGAAAGAATTTTTGAAAAACTCACTGGTACCATTACAAGTATTTTGGGCAACTCCATTACATTTATGCTTGCACTCATTATGGTTATATTTTGGTGGAGCAATAATTCATTTACAAAAGAAGGTATTCATCAAACCATTGGAGATATTATTTTTGGAACAACTTTTTTAAGTTTATTTGTTATTCAAAAATCGTTTAATCGTTTTTCTGCATTAATGAATTTAAAAATAAATGAACTCGTTTCATCGCATGAGCCTGCTAGCAATGCGGTTATACATGCCGAAGCAAAAACCGAAAAAGAAATTACCGAGCTTGCTAAAGAATATTCAGATTTAGCAGAAAAAGCAGCTGAGCAAACCATTGAAAAATAAGATGCAAAAAGAAACATTATTGCAAAAGTTTTGCATAGCAAGTGGAAACTAAAAAGCAAAATTATACGACTAAAAAATATAATTGTATAACAAGTTTTTCTAGCTGAAAAAAGAACCTTGAATTGTAATAAATCCATACAACATAAATTAACGAAATGAAAAAAATAATGTTACTTCTTTTTATTACTACCTTTTTAACAACAAATATAATTGCCCAATCAAAAGAGGTTGAACAAAAAGTGTTGAAGAACACAATTAAAGATAAAAAAGAAGATAGAAAAGAAATTGGGAAAGATGCTGCTCATTTAAGATTAAAATCTGCATGGAAAGGGCACAAAGAAGTAAGGAGGCATCGCAAAGTTGCTAATGCACAAAGTAGGCACTTAAAAGCACAAGGCGTAAAGCATCCAAAAGCAAAAGCAAGAGAACAAATAGAAATAGAAGAAAAAAAATAATTGCCACTTTTAAATAAATAAAATGCTTTAATATAAAAATTTAGGCATTTTTATATTAATAAAAAATATTTAAGCTAAACAACAATTAAAAAAAAGCAAAAATAATCATTTTTAAAACCTGTGAATGATGTAAGTCTTATTCAAAGTTATGTAACATGTAAAGTTAAAATTTTTCTCACCTTTATGATATAATTAACAATCGTTTTTCTGCAATAATAATTTATTAAATGAAAAGCATTTTTCCAAAATTAAAAAAAAATATCATGAATTTTAAAAACTTTTTACAGATCACATGTATTGTTTGTTGTTTAAACATTGTAGCTGTCCCTAATTCGAAAGCAGCAGTGCCTATAGCAAAAACTACAAATACAATTACAAAAGAAGAAGAACCTTCAGAACGTGCAAAAGCGCTAATAATAAGATTATTTGAAATAAAAAATATGGATAAAACCTCTTTAACAATTTCAGACAAAAAAGCATTAAGAAAAGAACTTAGAGCAATGAAGAAAGAAATGAATGCATCTAGTGGACTTGATAGTAAAGTATATATTTCTATTGGAGCTATCATTATAATCATTTTATTAATTATTCTTCTTCGCTAATATTTTTTTCAGGTAGTAGTTTTTTTTAGTTAAAAATGGGCTCGTTACTACGAGCCCATTTTATATTTTTAACCACTTAATTATTTTAAAAATATTTTTTTGGAAAATTTAAATACAATAAAATCATCTTTTGAGCAGTGGCCATATTCTATTAGGCTTTGCTTTAGGTTATTACTAGTGGTACTTATTGGATTTATTATTATTCAATGCCAAGCTATATTTGTACCATTATATTTTTCTGTTTTAATTTCTATTTTATTGCTCCCTATTGCAAATATTTTAGAAAAGTTACAAATGCCAAGAGCGCTAGCAGCCTTGTTGGCAGTATTAATAGCTTTTATTGTATTTGCTATCATTGTGTATTTACTTTCTTCGCAAATTATTACTTTCTTAAATGATATTCCAGCAATAAAGAAAAACTTAGCCGACCATTATGAGACTTTACAACATTGGTTACAACAAAAATTTAACATAAGCTTATCGCAGCAAAATACATTATTCAATAGTGCATCACAAGATGTGCAATCATCAGGCATGGTGTATGTGAGAGAAACTTTTTATACAGTTACCCAGTCAATAGCCTTTTCATTATTTGTATTAATATATTCTTTTTTGATACTTTTTTATAGGCATACAATAAAACGTTTTTTATTGGCCGTATTTATTAATCAAAATAAAAAAAGTATCGAAGAAGTAATTGGCGGTACCAAACAAGTGATGAAAAATTATATATATGGCTTACTCATTGAAATGGCGATCATATCTACAAGCAACTCCATTGTACTGATGATTATTGGTATAAAGTATGCAATATTTTTAGGCGTGTTTACAGGTGTTTTAAACATTATGCCGTTTATTGGAATATACTCAGGCATTATTTTTACTGCTCTTGTATCGCTTACTACATCTGCAAGTATCAGCCAAATTGCATGGATGGTTATTGGTTTATTGATGGTACATTTTATCGATTCTAATTTTTTAATGCCAAGAATTGTTGGCTCTAAAGTAAAGATAAATGCATTGATAACCATGCTAGGTGCCATTGGAGGAGGGATGCTACTGGGTATCCCTGGCGTTTTTTTAGCATTACCCACTATTGCCATTTTAAAAATATTGTTCGACAGAATAGAAGGCATGGAAGCTTGGGCTATTTTATTGGGAGATGAAACGCCTTTTCCTGCAAAAAAAATTATACAAAAAATAAATAGCAAACTCGCTATCAAAAAGATTACAGTGCAAAAGAAAGTTATAAATAGTGATGTATAAATAATGGATGCCCTTTTCTTTTATATAACCAAAACTATACAATTGTGAAACTGTGAATGATGTAACATTAAACAAATATTGTGTAATACCGTGCCAACCAATAAAGTCTAATTTTAATAACCTTAACTATGTTCATTCTAAAAAAATTGCATTCGTTTAAGGTAATAACCTAAGCAAAAAGTTTTTATGAAAAAAATGAATTGTTTTATTTATGTAGTTTTAATTTTTACATTTTTTTGTTCTTGCCATCAAAATAAAAATAAAGCGCTTCCTGCTGCTTCCAGTAGATATGACTTTGAAAACCCAATACTAATAAAACTTCCAGATGGGTTAGCAGAAATATCAGGCGTGGCATTTTACCCAAAAGATTCTTCTGTATTTGCCATTGTAGATGAAGATGGATTGTTATTTAAAATAGGACTCAACAAAGGAAATAAAATAGAGAAATGGCGCTTCGATAAAAAACGTGACTTTGAAGATATTGTATTGCACGATAGTATTTTTTATGTATTAGTGAGCAATGGAGATATTGAAAACATCCAATTTGGCAATAGCGATAGTATTCTAACAACTTTATCGGCATTTCCTTATGCAAGTAAAAAAACAAACGAATTTGAATCGTTGTATTATGATGATACACTAAAACAAATGGTTTTATTGTGTAAAAATTGTGAAGATGATGACAGCAAAATAGTAAGTGCTTGGGGTTATGATATTGGCACAAAAAATTATACGCAATCTATTTATAATATTGTTGTGAAGCCTATAGCACAAAAATTGAGCGAAGTAAAATTAAAACTACGTCCATCTGCTACAGCTATAAACCCTATTACTGATGAGTTATACATTTTATCATCTATAAACCACATTATATTGATTACTGATAGGCAAGGAAAATATAAAGCCTTATACAAATTGGATCCTGCTACTTACAAACAAGCAGAAGGAATTGCCTTTACGCCATGGGGCGATATGATTGTTTCCAACGAATCTAAAGAAACAGGTTCATCAAATATTTTGATAATAAAAAATAAACAAAAGTGATTATGAAGAAGTTTGCTACAATACTGTGGTGCTTGTGTACATACGCAGGTGCAGCCATTGGGCAAGATAGCATACAAGCTAGAATAGTGCTAGTAGGTGATGCTGGCCAACTTACCAATGGCAAACACCCAGTAGTGAATGCAGTAAAAAAATTGATAAAGCTTGATGACAAAACAACCATTATTTTTTTAGGAGATAATTTATATAAAACAGGATTACCAGATAATTCATTACCCACGTATGCTATTGCAAAAGCACCATTGGATTCTCAAATACAAATTGCAGGTACCAGCAAAGCAAAAGTATTTTTTGTACCAGGCAATCATGATTGGGCAAATGGTGGTGCTAATGGATATGAATCTATCTTAAGGGTACAATCTTACATTGATTATTTAGGCAACAATAATGTAACCATGTATCCACGAGATGGGTGCCCAGGCCCTGAAGAAATAAAAATAACCGACGATATTATATTGGTAATGATGGATAGCCAGTGGTGGCTGCACGAAAAAGAAAAGCCAGGGGTAGAATCTGATTGCCCTTACAAAACAAAAATAGAAATACTAACACAGTTAGAAGAAATTTTATCGAAAAATGCTAACAAAATGATTTTGCTAGCCATGCATCATCCCTTTAGAAGTTATAGTCCGCATGGCGGCTATTTTACTTTTAAGCAACACATATTTCCTTTTACAGATGCCATACCAAATCTCTACATACCCTTGCCTGTATTGGGTTCTGTGTATCCGCTTACAAGGGCTGTGTTTGGTACTGAGCAAGATTTAAAGCATCCGCTTTATCAAACAATGATAGCAGATGTAGAGAAAGTAGTAAAGGGAAATAAAAATGTTGTGTTCGTTTCTGGGCACGATCATTCATTGCAATTGATACGAGATAGTGGTTATAATTATATTGTAAGTGGTAGTGGTAGCAAAAAAACAAGGGTATCTAAAAGTAAAAACACATTGTATGCCATTGGAAAAACTGGTTTTGTAACCTTGGATGTTTCTAAAAATAAAAACGTAACTGCAAAAGTATATGTGGTAGATGGTGATTCTGTAAAAATGGATTATACCAACGATACTATTTTAAATTTTTCTAAAATTGCTTTACCTAAAACGAAGGATACCACAAGGCAAGTAGAATATAAATTTAAAGATAGTGTAGTCATTTCTGCAAGTGATAAATACAAAGCCAATACGGGTTTTCGCAAAACTTTTTTGGGTAGTAATTATAGAAAAGAATGGAGCATGCCTATTGCTTTAAAAGAATTTAATATTAGAAAAGTAAAAGGTGGCCTTACCATAAAAAGCATGGGTGGCGGTAAACAAACAACATCATTACTTATGGAAGATAAAAGTGGCACTGAGTGGACATTAAGAAGCGTTGATAAAGATCCTGAAAATGCATTACCGTTAAATTTAAGAGGTACCATTGCACAAGAAATTGTGCAGGATATGATATCTGCCAGCAGCCCTTATGCACCACTCGTAGTAGCTGAACTGGCAAAAGCAGCAGACATTATAACACCAGAACCAGAATTATTTTTTGTACCAGACGACTACGCTTTTGGGAAATATAGAGAAATGTTTGCCAACTCTATAGTAATGTTAGAGAATAGAAACCCTGGAAATAATGAAAAGGATGCTAAAAGCACCAACAAAATAATAAATAAAATGTTGGAAGATAATGACCACCACGTGGATCAAGAAAAAGTATTAAATGCACGCTTGTTAGATATATTGATTGCAGACTTTGATAGGCATGCAGGCCAATGGAAATGGGGTACCGGCGATACTGGCAAAGGAAAATTATATTATCCAATACCAAGAGATAGGGATCAAGCATTTTTTAATTCAGACGGGTTGTTGGTAAAATATCTTTCACGTAAACAAATGCCATTTTTAGGAGGATTTAAAAAACACATAAAAAATATCAATTCTTTTAATTTCAATGCGAGAGATTTTGATAGAACATTTTTAAACAATTTGGATGAAGCAAAGTGGATAGAAATAATAAAAACTTTTGAAGAAAATATTTCTGATGAAGTAATACACAATGCTGTAAAAAAATTTCCGAAAGAGATTGCAGCGTTAGATTCTCAAATAATTGCAACCAAATTAATAAGCAGAAGAAACGATTTAGGTAAACAAGCATTGAGATATTATAAATTTATTTCGAGTACTGTTTCTGTAACTGGTAGTAATAAGTCAGAGTATTTTCATATAAAGAAAAATCCATTGGGTTTGCAACTTACAGTGTATAAAAAACTTGATGCTACTGACTCTGCATCTGTAATGTACAATAGAATATTTGATGATAAAATAACCAAAGAAATAAGATTGTATGGCTTAAATGGTGATGATAAATTTGAAATAGACGAAGATGTATCCTCCAAAATTAAATTAAGAATTATTGGAGGTAAGGGTAACGATAGTTTTAATTTGAAAGGGAATGTTAGAAATTTTATTTACGATTTATCTACAGAAAAAAATATAAAAACAAATGAAAGAAGAACAAAACAAGCGTTTTCTTCCAACTATACAGTAAATGAATATAAGAGTACAGGTTTTCAGTATAACAAAAAAAGTTTTCCGCAAATTAATTTAGGTTATAATCCTGAAGATAAAGTGTTGGTAGGTATTGGTTTTTCTAGACGCTCGTATGGTTTTAGAAAGGATCCTTATGCAACAGATCAAAAGCTCGTAACGTTGTATGCACCTGCGGAAGGAGCGTACAAACTAAAATACGAAGCTGCATTTACTAAATTAATTCTTAACAAAGACGTTATCATACATTCTGAATTTGTAAACCCATCGTTAAATAACTTTTTTGGCTTTGGCAATGAATCTGTTTACGATAAAAATAATGACATCTCATTTTATAGAGTACGTTACAAATTTGTAGAAACCGATTTACTTTTTAGACAAAGGTTTAATGACATTCTGCAATTTTCTATTGGGCCAACTTATTATCATTATTGGAGTAGATATAAAGATAATGACAAACGAATATTGGGTAAGCCATCGTTAATTGGAACGGATTCTTTAGGGGTTTATGGTAAAAAACAATTTTTTGGTGGCAGAGCAAAGTTGGATGTTAGCTATTTAAACAGTGAAATATTTCCTACAAGAGGTATAACCTGGTTTACTGAATTTTCTTCACTGCGTGGTTTCAACTCAAACACACATGCCCTTACGAAGTTAACATCGGATATGACTATTTATGCTAGCATAAGTGATAAGTCCAGATTAAGCGCCGTATTGCGTTTAGGAGGTGGACATATTTTTAGTAAGCAATTCGAATATTTTCAAGCACTCAATTTAGGTACAAACAATTTTTTAAGAGGTTATAGAAAAAATAGGTTTTCAGGTTCATCCATTGGTTATTCAAGTACAGAATTAAGGTTTAAACTATTCAAATCTAAATCTTATGTATTGCCAGGAGATGTAGGACTGGTAGGGTTTTATGACATAGGCAGGGTGTGGCTACGTGGAGAGTCTTCAAACAAATGGCACAGCGATTTTGGGGGAGGACTTTATTATGTACCATACAATTTAGTTATGCTATCGCTTACTGTAGCTAAATCACCAGAAGACAATTTGTTCAATTTTACCTTGGGCACAAAATTTAAACTTAATTTTTAAAACACGATTATGGAATTGAATAATTTATATAAAAAGACAGAGCAGTATGTAACTGATTTGTTTAACAAAAACCAAAACACTAATCTTGTTTATCATAATCTTGAGCATACAAAACAAGTTGCAGAAAGAACAAAAGAAATAGCGGGTCATTATTATTTAAATGAGCAAGATATGCTTGCAGTCTATATTGCTGCTTGGTTTCATGATACTGGGTATTTATTTACTGATCATCTTCACCACGAAGAAAAGAGTATAGAACTGATGCATGTTTTTATGAAAGCAAATACTACAGATGAAGCATTAGCCAGTAAAGTTGAAGATTATATTTTAGCAACAAAGCTACCGCACAAGCATGAAAGCTTACCAGAACAAATTATATGTGATGCCGACGCCTATCATTTTGGCACAAAAAAATTTAAAGACAGTAATAAAAAAGTATGGGAAGAAACCAAACTAACAGGTGGTAAATATACAGAAAGAGAATGGTGTATGAAAACGCTAGAAATGCTAAGTGCGCATGAATATTATACAAAATATTGTAAAGATTTGCTAAAAGAAGGCAAACGAAAAAATATGAAAAAGCTGAAAACAAGTGCAGACAAACTTGCAAAAGTAGATGCAGATTCTTTAAACCTAAACGAGGTTGAAAAAGACAAAACTGGTTTGATGTCCAAAGGTATTCAAACCATGCTGAGAACCACCTCAGAAGGGCATTTGAGCTTAAGCGATATGGCAGATAGCAAAGCGAATATTTTGATATCTGTAAATGCCATTATAATATCTGTAATACTAAGTGTGCTTTTAAGAAAATTAGAGGAAGTGCCTTATTTAACTATACCAACATTATTATTTTTATTGGTAGCTGTAGTTACCATTGTTATTTCTATTATTGCCACAAGGCCAAAACTTAGCAGTGGTCTTTTTACCAGACAAGAGGTATTAGAAAAGAAAATAAATTTACTATTTTTTGGAAATTTCTATAAAACTTCGTTTGAAGAATACGATGTGGCCATGCGTGAAATGATGCAGGATACAGATTATTTATATGGCTCACTTATAAAAGATATTTATACATTAGGAACAGTGTTAGGCAGAAAATATAAACTGATACGACTTGCCTATAATATTTTTATGGTAGGTATCATTGCCTCTGTATTAGCTTTTGGCATTGCCTATTTCTTTTTTCACAAAGCTAGTAATCATATAGCCATTAGTACTGGTACTGGCTCCCCTTTTTAATTAAAAAATTTATGTTACAAAATAGAGATTTAAGTTGGCTAGGTTTTAACCTAAATGTGCTACAAGAGGCCTCTAATGAAGCTTTACCGTTGTTTGAAAGAATGAAATTTCTTTCTATTTTTTCGAGTAACCTAGATGAGTTTTTTAGGGTGCGCTATCCAGCAGTTGTTACATTATCTAAACTAAACAATAAGATAAAGGCCAAAGCCAGTATGAACAATAATGATGATCTTGCTGAAAAAATACAAGCTGAAATAAATCATCACCTAAATGAATTTGGGCGAATTCTTACCAAAGAGATTATTCCATTATTAGATCAAAATGGAATAGTGTTTTATTACAATGCTGACATAAAAGAAACGCATAAAAAAGAAATAAAAGAAATATTTTGTTGCAAGGTACTGGCATTTTTGCAACCTGTTTTTTTAAATGGGAATGATGGTCATCATTTTTTGCCTGAAAACAATCAACTATATTTTGCGGTTACCATGCAGGAAAGCGATGGCACAACCCTGAAACAAGCTGTTGTAAATATTCCTTCAAATAAATTGCAGCGTTTTTTTACTTTATCGCCTATAGATGGAAAAGAGCATGTAATATTTGTAGATGATATTATAAGAGAAAATATGAATTTTCTATTTCCCAATATAGAAATTGTGAGTGTACATAGCTTTAAATTTAATAGAGATGCTGAGCTAAATTTGGCAGATGAATACAGTGGAAACCTATTAGATAAAATTGAAAAAAACCTAAAGAAAAGAGACATTGGTTTACCATCACGGTTTTTGTATGAAGATAAAATGCCGCACCACATACAACTTTTTTTAGCCAATGCATTTTCTGTAAAGCACGAAGATATGTTTGCAGGCGGAAGGTATCATCACCTGAGTGACTTAGCTGCTTTTCCCATGTTTAACAAAAATTTGGAGTTACAAAAATTTAAACCGCTAGTAGATAATCCGATAGAAGGCTGTGGAGATATTTTCAAATTGCTAGAAGTACAGGATGTGTTGTTGCATTTGCCTTACCAATCATACAATCCCATCTTATCCTTTTTTAGTCAAGCGGCTGTAGATGCGGCCGTCACGGATATATACATTACATTATATAGACTTGCACCTGACTCACACATTGCACATGCTTTGATGAGTGCAGCTAAAAATGGAAAAAATGTAGTAGTATTTATTGAACTAAAAGCAAGGTTTGATGAAGCAAACAATATAAAATGGAGTAGAACCATGAAAGCAGCGGGCGTAAAACTTGTGTATAGTTTGCCGCAAATAAAAGTACATTCAAAAATTGCTTTGGTAAAGAAGAATATTGGAGAAGAAAAAATGGCATATGCCATTTTAAGCACAGGAAATTTTAATGAAGTAACCGCAAAGTTTTACACCGACCATGTTTTAATGACATCCCAAATTGCTATTATAAAAGAAATGGAAATGTTATTTTCTTTTTTAGAACATGGGCATAAACATGCTAGCGCAGAAAAAATAAATTTTCAAGAATTACTGGTAGCACAATTTAACCTTATAGACGAATTAGAAAAAAGAATTAACATAGAAGTAAAAAATGCAAAAAAAGGATTGCCAGCATTCATAAGAATAAAAGTGAACAACCTAGAAGAGCCTAACCTGATACGATTATTATATAAGGCAAACAAAGCTGGTGTAAAAATAGAATTGATTGTAAGAAGTATTTGCTGCATTGCGCCAGGCATTGTAGGTATGAGCGAGCACATTACAGTACGACGTATTGTAGATCGATTTTTAGAACATACCCGTTTATTTATTTTTGGCGAAGGCAATGAGGCCGTGGTATTCATGGGTTCAGCAGATTTAATGACAAGAAATTTGTATCACAGAATAGAAGTATGTGTGCCCATAAGAGACTCAACATGCAAAAAAGAATTACTTGATTATTTTGATATGCAATGGGCAGACACTAGTAAATCGGTACAATTACTTGCTGATTATACGAATGTAAGAGTAGAAGGCAATGCTATAGAAAAAGAAAATGCTCAAAGTAATATCTATGAATATTTGAAAAACAGGTTATGAAAAATATTGCCTCAACATATTCATTTTTTTCGAGTGTAGGCAAGTATCGGTTACGCACCATCTTGTATATTGCTATTTTTTGGACAATAATCGATATCATCGTTACCTTCTTCTTGAATGATGCTAAAACAGCAAGTCCTTTTAAATCGATACTCTTAAGAGAAGTTGCGGTTTTTATTATGAGTAGCATAATGGGATATTTATTTGTTTTTACTTTAAGAAATTTATTTCGCAATAAATCTGCCGTTGTAAATTTTATAATAAAAACGGTTATTTTATTATTTGCAGCCTTTGCAATGAATTTTCTTATTCATTTTATAGATACGGTATTTGTGTTCGGTAAAACCCCACAGCATGCAATACAACTATTTTTTGAAGATAATTTACAAAGCAAACGGCTTGTAAAAAAAATATTATACTGGCTTGTTTTGTTTGTAACAACGCAGCTTTATATAGAAATAAATGAAAAGTATTCGCCAGGCGTTTTTCTTGATATTATTTTAGGCAAGTACATGCAGCCAAAAGTAGAAAAACGCATTATTATGTTTATAGACCTTAAAGACTCCACTCCCATTGCAGAAAAACTTGGGCATATAGAAAACTTTAAGTTTATTAGAAATTTTATTTTTCATGTATCAATGGCTATTATAGAAAACGACGGAAGGATATACCAATATGTGGGAGATGAAATTGTAATATCGTGGTTATACGAAAAAAAAAATACAAAAAAATGTATGGCTTCCATTATTGAAGCACGAAAAAATATTCAAAAAAATGGGCAATATTTTAGGCGAAATTTTGGAATGATACCCGACTTTAGAGTGGGCATACACTTGGGAGAAGTAACGGTAGGCGAAATTGGTGTAATAAAAAAAGACCTTGCTATGAGTGGTGATACGATGAACACCACCGCTAGAATCAGAAGTGCTTGCAACGAATTAAACCATAAATACATTATGTCTAAAGATTTTGTAGATGGCAGTGATATAAAAGAGTGGCAAGGCGAAAGCCTTGGTATCATTGACCTAAAGGGCAAATCTGAGGGCATTGAATTATTCTCCCTTAATATATAAATTCAATAATATTTACCCAATAAATGAATGAAAAACGACCATACAATAAAATCGCCTTTGCAAATACACCAAATTTATCAAAACAAAAAAAAATTTTATACGCCTATACCTTTTTTCTTTCAGTGATTATTTTAATCGTTATTACATATCAAGTTTTTTATAAAAAAAACAACACTTTTGACTACTGGGCATTTAATGTAATATCTACATACGTTACCAACGCAAGAACAGAAGTCATTTTATTTTTTACGATATTAGGTTCACATAAATTTTTAATACCAGCTTGGTTTGCATTAGCTTTTCTTTACTATTTTTTATATAAAGAAAAATTGGGGGCAGCAAAAATTTTGAGCATAGGTATATTTAATTTGATAATAATGTTTACACTAAAATTTTTGTTTAATAGACCACGCCCCGAAATGCCACTTCTTAGCCAGGTATCTGGTTTAAGTTTTCCTAGTGGGCATGCTTTTATGGGGTTTACTTTTTTTAGTATTATTATTTATTTTGTTCACAGAGATATTAAAAATTTATTTATTAAATATGCACTTGTACTAGTGTTAGTATTTACAATAATTATGATTGGTTTTAGCAGAATTTATTTAAGATTACATTATACTACAGATGTAATAGCAGGATATTGTTTTGGAGTATTATCTTTCTTGTTTTTTTATTATATACAAAACATACTCCATTTTAAAATAAATAGTCCGTAACAAATCTTAGCATTTTTATTTCTTCTTTCTTATGGGAGTATAAAACTTTAATGCAGCAGGCATATTAGCCCTTATATTTTCTATTCTTCTGGCATCTGAAGGGTGGCTGCTCAAAAATTCAGGAGGTTTTGCTCCGCCTGCGTTTGCCATTCTTTCCCAAAACGGAATAGCTTCTTGTGGGTTATAACCTGCCATAGCAGCAAAATATAAACCATATTTATCTGCCTCTGTTTCAGATTTTCGAGAGAATGGTAATGTACCCCCTACTGTGCTACCAATACCATAAGCAGTATTAAATAAATTTTGTGTTTCTGTAGGTTTATTGGCCAATGCTACTTGCAATACAGTTCCACCAAGTTGTTGCAACAAGCCTTGGCTCATTCTTTCGCTACCATGTTGTGCTACAGCATGTGTAATTTCGTGGCCAAGCACAATAGCAAGTGCTGCTTCATTCTGTGTTATAGGTAATAGCCCAGTGTATACAACTACTTTTCCGCCAGGCATGCACCATGCATTTACTTCTTTATTATCTATCAGATTAAACTCCCATTCGTAACCTTCCAATACTGAAGTTTGCCCTTGCCCATCGTAATAACTTTTTATAGAATTTGCAATACGTGTACCTACACGGCGTACCATTTCTGCATCTCTATTGCCGTTTACATTTACAACCTTATTTTCTGTTAAAAAACTTTGGTATTGTTGTTTTGCCATAGATTGTAGTTCGGTTTCCGAAACCAAACTCAATTGCTTGCGGCCAGTTACTAAATTTTGTGTACAGTTTATTAAAGACATACTAAGCAAAAGAAAGAAAACTATTTTTTTCATGATTGATGATTTATTTTTTTGTTGATATATTTATTCCTAAAGATGATATTATTTTATAAATTTCCTATTACACAATTTTAATTAAAATTTACATTATTCACTTGTTTAATAAATAGTGTGTAGCACATAATCTTTATCTGTAGTCCAGAAAAATTTACTTTCTTTATGTAGTTATAAAAATCCTTTCAGGTAATAAATTTTGTATCTTAAAATAATGTAAGAATATAGATAGTTTAAAAAACAGTTTGTATTACCTGAATTTTCCTGAAATCGTATAACAAACTTTGTCATTTATTCTTTTGAAAATTTCTCCATTTATTTTTCTTAAAGTTTGCAGCCTTTTTCTGTCTAATAATTTGCCAGTGCTATCAAAATATTGTGGCTGTTGAAAATAAGTAAGTGTATAATATTTTTTATAGGAAAATAGGGCATTAATTGCTACCGGTTTTATCGACATAAATACCAAACTATTCTTTTTTTCACCTACATAAAAATTATAATTATTAATCCAAGTACATCTTATAGATTTCATATTTGTAATTAAATCAATAATCTTTGCGCTATTTAAATGGAAAGCTATTAAAGTATCTTTTAACCTCTGTTCATTTACAGTAAATTCATAAATATAACTAAGGGTGTCTGTAATTATTTCAATAGTTACAGTATTGAAACTTCTATTTGTAAAAGCAATAGAAAACGGAGCCGCATGATATAAATGCTTATAGGAATGCTCTATACTATCGAGCGTATTTTTATTTTGATAATAATATTTAGAAGAAATATTTTTCGAAGAGCATGATAATAGTATGCACAGTAATGCAATAATAGCTAAAGTATTTCTGAAGTTAAAATGCATTTGTTTTAGTTTTTGTGCAATAAGTAATACCAAAAGTTATTCGGCTTAAAAACGCTGGCGACATTTGTATTAGCGTTTTGCCTCCATAATCCCAATACACAAGTGTAATGATATCGTTCTCTTTGCTTATTTTTTCTACAACTATAAAGTGGGTGGGCACACCAAGTTTAATCATTACATGGTTTTTTTTATGTACAATCCTATTGTTTATAAAAAGTACAACAGTGCCATTTTTCACTTTGTCATAAATATTATCATAGAGGTTACCTACTCTTGGACGAATTAAATCTGAACCATTTGCTTTTACTTTATATAGCATTAGGTTTCTTATCATTCTATTAAATTTTGCGTAATTAACAGACGCCCAAAATTTATCTTCATCTCCAAGGTCGTACTTCTTATTAAAAAAGTTTAGGTAGCCTTTAAAATGATCTGCCAAGCTCAAATACCACATTTGTTCTGCAGGGTGAATATCCAATATGCCTTTGTATTTTAATGCGCCAGCTGCATTTTTTACGGATATAGATGGATTGAAATGGGTCTCCCCAAATGTTGCATTGCCATTGGTATAAAGTTGTAGCAACAGTTTTGCATAACCAAGCGGATCATCTAGTAGTAAGAGATACGTTAATGCACCATAACCGCAAAAATTTGTTCCATTGCCTGGGTATATACTTATTGGATTGTATATATTGGCTTTTATATTTTGTAAAAAAAGAGATGGTTTAATGTTTGGCCAATATTTACTAGGCGCCAAAATTATTATTTTATCAATAAAATCTTTAGCATCTTTACGGGTAGATGTTACATTACTATCACTAATTAAATTATGCAATGAGTTTGAATACCCCTTCATTATTGCATTAAAAAAAACAGCAACAATCAATAAAACCAGTTTTATTGATTGTTGCTGTTTAAATATTCTTACATTTTTAAGCATTATTATTTATGTCTAAAAAGATAGAAAACGCCTACTTGTAAACCTCTGTTATAAGATTTTACAGTTGCATTTTCATTAATGTTGCTTAATCCAATATTGTATCGAGCATCTACACCAAACCCTGAGGCTGGATGTACATAACCTATACCAGCACCTAAAGCAAAATCAACTTTTTTTAGGTTTTCTTTTAAGTCAATTTCTGTGCTACCAGTTTTTGCTTTAGCGCTAACCAAAAACCCAATTTGTGGCCCTGCTTGTAACCTAAAACCATTGTCGAACATGTACTGAATTAACATAGGAATATTAATGTATCCTAAGTTTAATTTTGTTTCAATACCAGCGGTACTATATTTTGCACCTTGTGCAGAATAAACCAACTCTGGCTGAAATGCCAATTGTTTTGCAAGATGAATATGCCCTAGCAAGCCTGCATTAAAGCCTACTTTAGAATCATACTTTGCATTATTGTCATTATTAATGTTGTAGACATTTAGCCCACCTTTAATTCCAATATTTACTTGCTGTGCAGTTGCACTTGTAGTAAATAAAATTGTAGCCATTGCTACTGTTGCGAAAAATTTCATAATTCTATATTTTTTGTTTAAGTTTTTAAAATACATCCAGTATAAAATTTAGAAAAAGAAGCACCTGTAGAAACAGGCGCTGATTACCAAAACTAACTAACGTTTATAGGATGTATCCTTCGTTTAATTACATAGCAAAGGTGCATCAATGCTTACAATATATTCTTACACAATTACTAATAACTTTTGCATTATTCCCACATCATATAATTGAAATAAAATAAAAATATTGTATTAAAATAACCTGTGAATAATATAACATAAATACAAAGTTTTGTAATATTCTTTGTGAAGATGTGAATAAACTTTGCATGGATATGAATTCTTATATTTCTTCTATATTGAAAGCCCACCGTGCATTTTAAACGAATACTAATCATACACATATGCTAAACGTAACAAAGGAAGGAATTGTATTAAAAAAATCTGGTTTAAATTTTGAGGTAGAGGGCGTACTTAATCCTGCTGCAATTATGCACAATAAAAGCATTCATATGTTTTACAGAGCAGTAGCTAAGGGAAATTATTCTAGTATAGGATATTGCAGATTTGACAAGCCGTTAGAGGTAGAAGAAAGAATGGATACACCAATATTGTTTCCACAATTAGATTATGAAATGCATGGTGTAGAAGATGCCAGGGTAACAAAAATCGATAATTTATTTTACCTTACTTATACTGCTTATGATGGTGTAAATGCATTGGGCTGTTTAGCTACATCTAAAGATTTAATACATTGGGAAAAGCTAGGTATTATAGTACCACAAATGGCTTACAAAGAATTTAACAGACTTGCAAGTACTAAAAGTGCTTTGAACGAAAAATATTTAAGGTATAATGGAGATGGTGGAATTTTAGAAAAAAAAGGAATAAAAGTTTTTATTTGGGATAAAAATGTCATGTTTTTTCCAAGAAAAATAAAAGGAAAATTTTGTTTCTTACATAGAATAAAACCCGACATACAATTTGTATGTATCAATAGTCTTGATGAACTAACGGCAGACTTTTGGCAAAATTATTTTCTACATTTTCAAGATAATGTATTGCTGAGCGCTAAGTTTGAACATGAAGCAAGTTATATTGGTGGTGGGTGCCCACCAATAGAAACGGAGCATGGTTGGCTATTGATTTATCATGGCGTACAAGATACTGTAGATGGGTTTGTTTATTCTGCTTGTGCCGCTTTGTTAAATATTGATAACCCCCTAAAAGAAATTGCTCGATTACCTTATCCATTGTTTAAACCCGAAGCTATATGGGAATTAAAAGGAGAAGTAAACAATGTATGTTTTCCTACAGGGGCAATTGTAATAGAAGATATATTGTACATATACTATGGTGCAGCAGATGAACAAATTGCATGTGCAACGATGAGTTTATCTGAATTATTAAATGAATTAATCTTAAACATTGATGAAAATGAAAAATGACACAACTCTGAATAATGTATTTGTAAATAATTCAACAAAAAATTATACAGCTACTTTAAGAAATAGTCAACCAATAATTAGTAAAGAAAAAGAGAAACCTGAAATATTGTTCATTACATCTTACCCGCCAAGAGAGTGTGGCTTGGCTACTTACTCAGAGGATTTAATGAAAGCACTAAACAACAAGTTTAGTGAATCATTTAAAATTTCTGTTTGCGCTTTAGAATCGGAGGCTGTATCTTTTGTATATGACGAAGCCGTAAAATACATTTTACAAACAGATTGCCACATTGCATACATGGGCTTAGCAGATATGATAAACGAAGATGAGGATATAAAAATGGTGATGCTACAACATGAATTTGGGTTATTTAGTAACAACGAAGCAGATTTAATTAAGTTTATACAAGCGCTTACAAAGCCTATCTGCGTTGCATTCCACACAATTTTACCAAACCCAAATGAGGTTTTAAAAGCAAATGTAAATGCACTAATACAGCTTGCACATTCTGTAATAGTAATGACAAACACTTCAGAAAAAATTTTAAACAATGACTATAATGTAAATCCAAAAAAAATAAATGTTATACCACATGGCACTCATTTAGTAGCCTATTCAAATAAACAAATACTTAAGCAAAAATATAATTTTGGCAATAAAAAAATACTAACCACTTTTGGATTATTAAGTTCCGGTAAAAGTATTGAAACTACACTAGATGCTCTACCTGCCATCATAAAAGAAAATAAAGATGTTTTATTTTTAATTATTGGAAAAACACATCCCTCTGTTGTAAAACACGAAGGAGAAAAATATCGTGAATTTTTAGTAGAAAAAATTACAAAGCTTACATTACAAAAACATGTGCAGTTTGTAAACAATTATGTAGCACTTCCTACTTTATTAGAATATTTACAGCTTACAGATACTTATTTGTTTACATCAAAAGATCCAAACCAAGCTGTAAGCGGCACATTTGCGTATGCACTTAGTTGTGGCTGCCCAATTGTTTCTACCCCCATTCCTCATGCGGTGGAAGTATTAAAAAACAATACTGGCATTATTGTAGATTTTGAAAATGCAAAACAATTATCGGATGCAGTAACAACATTATTAAATGATGAAACACTAAGAAACAATATAAGTATAAACGGGCTTCACACCATTGCACCAACGGCTTGGGAAAATGCTGCTATAGCACATGCAAAAGTTTTTGAAAAAATGAGTGCAGGTAAAATTGTTTTACAATACAACATACCTGATATTAATTTGAAGCACATAAAAAAATTGACTACTAACTTTGGAATGGTACAATTTTCTAACATAAATCAACCAGACATTTCTACAGGTTATACTTTAGATGATAATGCCAGAGCAATGATAGCCATTTGCCAACATGTAGAATTGTTACATGAAGAAGTAGATGTAGATCTTATCAGAATTTATTTAAACTTTGTAAAATATTGTTTTCAAGATGAAGGTAATTTTTTGAACTATGTAAATGAAGATGGCATGTTTACTATGCAAAATGATGAAACAAACCTTGAAGACTCCAATGGTAGAGCTATTTGGGCATTAGGATATTTAATTTCTCTAGAAGATTATTTTCCTAATAATGTAATTGAAGATGCTGTTGAATTAATGGAGCGAGCTATTTTGAATGTTAAAAAAATGCACTCTTCTAGAGCAATGGCTTTTGTAATAAAAGGTTTGTACTATTATAATATACAATATTCTACAGAAGAAAATATTGCTTTAATAACTACACTAGCCAATAGGTTGGTACAAATGTATAGGCACGAGGCGGAGCCACAATGGCAATGGTTTGAAAGTTATTTAACCTATGGCAATAGCATTTTGCCAGAAGCAATGCTCTGTGCATGGCATGCAACAAATGAAAATATTTATAAGTCCATTGCAAAAGCTAGTTTTGATTTTTTATTATCAAAAATATTTATAGTAGATAAAATAAAGGTTGTTTCAAATAAAGGATGGTTGCAAAAAAGAAATGTGCTAACAGAAGTAGCTATTGGTGGAGAGCAGCCCATTGATGTAGCTTATAGCATAATGGCATTGCAAAAATTTTACAATTGTTTTGGCACAGATGCATATCACAAAAAAATGGATATAGCTTTTAGTTGGTTTTTAGGAAACAATCATTTACAACAAATAGTATATAACCCTTGCACAGGTGGCTGTTATGATGGTGTAGAAGATAATTGCGTAAATTTAAATCAAGGAGCAGAGTCAACAGTAAGTTATTTAATGGCAAGGCTTACCATAGAAAAAACAAATAGAAAAATTGCAAAAATTATTAAGCAAGCGGAAAGTAATTTACAGCTTAGTGAAGTAAATAAAAATTGAACATATTTTTAAAGATTATTTTCTTTTTTTTCTAATTCCTCATTAGTGGTTGGATTTGTAAAGGCAGAGCCAAGGCTATGCATTAAGCTAGATATTGGTCCTTCCATTTTATTTGTAGCATCATCCAATGCATTATCATGTAACAAATCCCCCATTTTTAATATTGGTAGCAAATACAATAGCATATCATTTTTTTGATTACTAAAATAATCTTTCACATTTTTTATTGTTGCATTTTCCCCAACCTGCTCTTTAACTACCTTTGCAGCCTCGGCAGCAATAGCATTCATTTTAGCTATTGGGTTGTCGCTAGATTGTTTAGCATAAGAAGAGATAATTTGTATGGCTTCTTTTTTATTTTCATCAAAAATTTTAGTTGTCCAATTTTCATCTCCATCACTCACTAATATTTCGTTGGCGCCATCATCTGATTGAGCATATTTGTACAATGCAGTAAGCACGGCTGGAATAGCAGCTTGGCTAAACTTATCTTCGTCTGGCGTACTAGTATCTTCTATAATTTGTTTTGTATTAGGATCAATTTTTTGTAGAGCTGGATATCCTAAGTTGTGTTGTACGGTTTGTAAGAGTTGTAATGACATAATAAAAAGATTTTAAACGTCAATGTAACATCATTTACATAAAAAATATGAAAAAGTGGTAATTATATAAATTATTTTATAAATTGTGTAAATGGTATTTTTGTAATGTAGTGCTTCTTTGCATTTATAAAAGTAATGCAAATTAAAATATCCAAAAATGAAGATTTATATAAAATACAACATTACGGAAGCATGCAAAAAAATTGTAGCGGAGCAATTGCAAAAGCTAGAAATTGATTTTTCTATGTTGAGTTTTACGGAGGTAGATGTAAAAAAGAAGCTGTCTGTTAGTAAGTTAAACCAATTAAACGCAGGATTGAAAAAATATGGCATTGAAATTGTAGAGTCACAGAAAAGCATCTTAATACAAAAAATAAAAGATGTTATCACTGAAATGATACACTTGGAAGAAAATTTACCAACTTCAAAAACATCTCACCATTTATCTTCCAAATTAAATTTGAGCTATGGGTATTTGTCCAATCTTTTTTCAGAAATAACCTATACCACTATTGAAAATTACATTATTTTACAAAAAATAGAAAGGGTAAAAGAATTAATAACCACCGAAAATTTTACTTTTAATGAAATAGCTTGGAAACTAAATTACAGTAGTTTGGCTCACCTTGGCACACAATTTAAAAATAAAACGGGCCTTACACTTTCTGCTTTTCAGCGAATAATAAATAAACGTAGAGATTTGCAATAAATACTAAAA
>JAYTLA010000178.1:0-10518 GCA_043729825.1 Ferruginibacter sp. | reverse complement strand
GTACGAAAGTTTCTTTGTCAGAATCATCGTGCTTAATAAATCCGAATCCTTTTTCAGAATTGAAAAACTTTACGGTTCCTTGATTTTTGTCCATTTTTTTTATTTGTATTGTATTATTAAAGTGCAAATGTAAGGGAATTTTAAATAAAATACACATTTACTTTGAAAATCTACCTTTTAGATAGTAATAATTGTATTAAATTGCAATTATTAAAATAAAACAATATGCCACAAGTAGCCAAGCCAATATCTCAAAAACAAGCTATTGGTTCAAAAAATAGAGAAAATGAATTGGAGACATTTAAAGTATCGAACAATACGAACGAAAAAACTGCATTTCAATTGGAATGTGAAAAAGGAATTCCTGCCTCAGAAGTATTTGATAAACTTTTAAAGAAACTGAGTAGCCTAGAATGGAAAAAATAATTTTTACCAGACAAGTCGAGAGTCAATTAGAGGAACTTGTTATGAAACTCTATTACAATGATTATTTTGGTTTTCTAGTTGATGCTAATAATTATGTACACAATATTAAAAACTTTATAGAAACAATTCCAACATTAAAACCTCGTTTTACTTTAAATAAAGAATACGGCACATTTTATTGTAAATACAAACACAATTATAAAACTACTTGGTATATTGGTTTCGATAGAGAAGATGATATTTATTTAATAAAATTTATTACAAATAATCATTCAGCAGAATACCCGAAGTTATTTTGAATAAAAATAGCCCCCAATAATCTTGAGGGCTATTCAACTAATTCTCTATTCAACCAATCAACTAATTGCCTCTTCCATATAACTCTCCACTGGCTCACAAGTACAAACTAAATTTCTGTCGCCATAGGTATTGTTTACCCTACTTATACTTGGCCAAAATTTATTTTCTTTTACATACTCTAGTGGAAAAGCTGCTTCCTGCCTAGTGTATGCTTTGCTCCACTCATTAGCTGTAATTACAAATTGTGTGTGTGGAGCATTTTTTAAAATGTTATCTAATTTATCTGCAGTACCATTTTCTATTGATGCTATTTCTTTTCTAATGCTTAGCATGGCGTCACAAAATCTGTCAAGTTCCGCTTTATCTTCACTCTCTGTTGGCTCTATCATTATGGTGCCTGCCACCGGAAAACTCAATGTAGGTGCATGAAAATTATAATCCATCAAACGCTTGGCTACATCTTCTGCTTCAATGCCTGCACTAATTTTAAACGGACGTAAATCTACAATAAACTCATGCGCACAAGTACCATTTTTACCAGTATATAAAATTTTGTAATCGTTTTGCAATCTAGTTTTCATGTAGTTTGCATTTAGTATTGCATACTCGGTGCTTCGTTTTAAACCTGTAGCCCCCAGCATTTTTATATACGCATAACTAATAAGCAAAATACTTGCACTACCATAAGGCGCAGCACTCACGGCGTGTGTAGATGTTTCAGTTCCTTCTAAATTGTAAGAATGTTTTGGCAAAAACGGTTTCAATTTATCATTAACGCCAATTGGTCCCATGCCTGGGCCGCCACCACCATGCGGTATGGCAAATGTTTTATGTAAATTCAAATGGCACACATCAGCACCAATTAAGCCAGGGCTTGTTAGTCCAACTTGCGCATTCATGTTTGCTCCATCCATATAAACCAAGCCACCATTATCGTGTATCAATTGACACAAATCTTTTATCGTTTCTTCAAACACACCATGCGTACTTGGGTAAGTAACCATAAGGCCTGCAAGATTATTTTTATGTTTTTCTACTTGCGCAGCCATATCTGCCATGTCTATATTTCCAAAATCGTCACACTTGGTTACTATCACTTTAAAGCCCGCCATTACTGCGCTTGCAGGGTTTGTGCCGTGTGCAGATATAGGAATCAAAATAATATTTCTATGCGCTTCATTTCTACATTCGTGATATGCACGCATGGTAAGCAAACCTGCATACTCGCCTTGTGCACCACTGTTTGGTTGCAACGATGTAGCGGTAAATCCAGTTATATTACTCAACCAAGCTTCCAATTCATTTAAAATTATTTGATAACCTTTCCACTGGCTTGCAGGTGCAAAAGGATGTATGTTGCTAAACTCTGGCCAACTCACAGGAATAAGTTGTGTAGCGGCATTCAACTTCATGGTACAACTACCAAGCGATATCATCGATGTATTTAAACTTAGGTCTTTGTTTTCTAAACTTTTTATATAACGCAGCATTTCTGTTTCGCTACCATGCGTTGTAAATACAGGGTGTGTTAGATAATCCGATGTTCTTGTAAGTGCTGATGGAATATTGGTAAGCAATGCATCGTCACTAAAACTTAACGATGCACTATCTTCTCCTTTTGCTTTTGCAAAAATGTGTGCAATATCCAATATATCATTTTGCGATGTGGTTTCATCTAAACTGATAAAAACACAATCATTATTGTAAAAGAAATTTACTTCTGCAGCTTCTGCTATCGTTTTTATTTGTGCAGATAAGTCTGTTTTTATTTTTATGGTATCAAAGAAAAATGTATTCTCATTTGCAAAACCCATTGCAGTCAATTCATCGCTCAATGTTTTTGCCAATAAACTCGTACGCTTAGCAATATTTTTTAAACCTTGCGCTCCATGGTAAATAGCATACATAGCACTCATATTGCTCAATAAAGCTTGCGCTGTACAAATATTGCTTGTAGCTTTTTCTCTGCGTATATGTTGCTCACGGGTTTGCAATGCCATACGCAAACAACGATTGCCTTGCGCATCTATCGTTACACCAATTATACGACCAGGTATATTTCTTTTAAACTCATCTTTGGTTGCAAAAAATGCAGCATGCGGCCCACCAAAACCCATTGGTACACCCAATCGTTGCGAACTTCCAATAGCCACATCTGCACCCAACTCACCTGGAGGCGTAAGCAATGTAAGCGATAATAAATCGGTAGCCATTACCACCATTGCGTTTGCAGCATGTGCAGTATCAATAAATTTTCTATAATCTTCTACCGCACCATTGCTGTTTGGATATTGCACAATAGCACCAAAATAACTTTCATCCAACACTGCTGTTTTATAATCACCAAAAACCAATTCAATATGTATCGGTGTAGCCCTCGTTATTAAAACATCTTTTGTTTGAGCAAAAATATTTTCATCTACAAAAAACTTAGGCGATGTAATATTATCTGTGTTTTTATTTTTATGGTTGAGCAACATCGCCATAGCTTCTGCTGCTGCTGTACCTTCATCTAGCAAACTTGCATTGGCTACAGGCAAGCCACACAAATCGCTCACCATCGTTTGAAAATTCAACAAACTCTGCAAACGTCCTTGCGCAATTTCTGCTTGGTAAGGTGTGTATTGCGTGTACCAACCGGGGTTTTCAAACACCGTACGCAAAATTACCGATGGCACTATTGTACCATAATAACCTTGCCCCATGTATGTTTTAAAAACCTTGTTCAACGATGCTACTTTCTTCAACTCAGTTAAGTATTCAAACTCACTCACTGGCCCGCCCGTTTGCAAATGCTCACTCATACGTATTGCCGCAGGTACGGTTTTCGCTATCAAACTTTCTATAGTAGGCTCGCCAATAACAGCAAGCATTGCGGTCGTTTCTTTCGCATCGGGACCAATATGTCTTTGCGCAAATTCGTTTTGTTGTTGTTCGAATAAAGTCATCTAATTGAATTGTTGTATTGCTAAATTGTTTAATTGTTATTGTGTTTTATTCTTTTTTGTTTACCAGCAAAGACAATAGCTTTGGTCATCACTGTTGTGTCACTCACTTCATCTGCATACCTTTTATCATCTTTAATTATGCACTAGATTTTGCAATAGATTGATTGGTAAGATTTACGCCAATAAATGCTGTTCGGTTTGCGCCGCAAAATTAAGGCAATACAGTTATAATATGGTTATAGGTATATGTTGTGGAAAAGTTGGGAGAATGTTGCAAAACCTGCCTTTATGGGCAATTTTTTGCAAACAATGAGCTATTAACATTTTTTTAATAAAACTAGGTTACAAAACGGTACGTAGTATTTACTAATAGCTGAGAACACTAAATTGTAAATTAAAAAAACGAAAATATGAAAAACAAATTATTTCTTTTAGCAACATGCGCAATTTTAGCTACTAGTTGCAAAAAAGCCACAGATGGCTTATTACCCACACAAGACCAATCTGTAACAGCCATTAGCCAGAGCAGCGTGCCAGCAGCTGTGGTAAGCAGGTTTAATAGCAGCTTTGCTGGCGCTACACAAGTAGAGTGGTTTTCTACAAGCTCTAGCAGTAGCCCATCCAGTAGGGAGTTTGAAGTAGAGTTTAATCACTCTAGCCAAAGGCACGATGCTCGTTACGACGACAATGGCAATCAAAGAAGCCATTCTATATCTTGTCTCGATGGACCTGTACCACAAGTTGTTTTAACAGCATTTAGAAGCACACACGCTAATGATAATGTGTATGAGTGGAAATTAAGAAACGATGGCACTTGGAAAGCACATTATATGAGAGGTACAGTAAAATGGGAGGCCACTTACACTCTAGCTGGAGTATTAATAAAAGAAGAACACTATTAATAAATCGCATAATCCCTCAAAAACTAAAAAGCCTTTTGTGTAATAGCAAATGGCTTTTTTTTCATTGTGGAACTACACAAAAAGTGTCTTTTGTTTTGTTATATACATAAATGCCCCCATCTGAGCTATAAGAAATAATTATTTGAACTATATTTGCAGTATTAAACTGTTTTAAGTTATGAAGCCTACAACTGTTTTTGTGACATATAACCCTGGTAATGATTTTGAACAAACACTTGCAGTAAGATTGCATACAATTGGAGCAGTTCACGGATTTAATATGTTGATGCCAGATAGATTTCAAAATACTGGAAAAATCAATTCCGAAACAGCTTTTCGAATTAAATCATCAGATTATTTCATATTTTTTTCTACCTCTGATTTAACAGATTTGGTGCAGCAAGAAGTTAAAACAGCATTTGCAAGTTTAAAAGATAAATCGAAGATTCTAATCATCTATAACAAATCAAAGAATTTGAATCATCACGAGAATTGTACAGAAGTTTTTATTGATGCAAGCAGAGACTCTATGCAAACAATTTTAAATAAAGTTATGCAAGAAATTGAGAAAAGCAAAAAGGCAATTAAACAGAAAGCTCCTTTAAAAAAAGATGAGCAAACAATTTCGCCATTAGGGGGCATACTGTTGGTAGGTCTAGGATTACTTGCTTTAGACTCACTTTTCAATTCAAAGAAAAATTAATTTCCAACTTTTGTACCAAACTGCTGTAATTGATAATGCATCATTGGTTTATTTAAGCCATTTACATAAAACCAAACCTATTTTCGATAGTTTAAAGAATTTATTTAGTACCATATATTTCCCTTTGGAAGTAGTCAGAGAATATGCTATAGGTGCGGTTAAAGAACCTCATCGGGAATGGATTTTAGAAAGGCTTAATCCTGAACAAGGATTTTACAGTCATTGTTCTTCATATGATTCGATAACACTAAGTATGGTTACTGATTTTAATGGAATAGATAAGGGAGAAGCAGAAGCATATGCGCAGTTGAGAAAGGTCAACGCTAATTTTATAATATCTGATGATAAGCAATTTATTTCTGCCTTAAATAAGTTGGATAGGAACATAAAAATTTACACCATATTGCATCTTATTTGCTGGTTAGATCAGCTAAAGTTAATTCTCGATTGGAATAGCTTAATAAAGGATTTGTATATAGTTCGAAAAATTAAATCTAATGAATTAATAAAAGCTTACAAGGAAGTAGCAGAAAAATTTAGCTTAGATATTAACAAAAAAATATTGAGTGAACGGTGCAGCCTTTCTAAAATTCTTAACAATTAAAAATATGGAAAAATTAATGTTGTACATATTTTGATAATCCAAATTCTACAAATCTATCTACATTCAAAGAAGAAGCCATCAAAACAGAAAATAATTGCCAAAGCAAAAAGCCATTTGTGTAATAGCAAATGGCTTTTTTTTCATCTGTACAATTTAGTTTTTAGAGCACTAAATTTGTTTATAAAAAATCTATTTAACAGTGTCTTGCACTGCTCTTATGGGCATTCTTTCTAACGAACCTCTCGAAAAACTTTTAAAAGAGATAATTTTAGGGGTACTTTTCTTTGGATATTTTAATTTAGGCATAAGTGATTTTTTCTTTACTGCTTTTTTTTGAACGGTTTGCTTAGCCGTAGTTAATTTTGATTTTGGCTGCTCGTTTGTTTCCTTGTCCATAGAATCTGGCTTTGATTTTACAGGGTTTATTATGCCACGACTAAAATCTTCTGTATCTATTTTTGGAGGAGTTACAGTTACTACTATTGGTGCTTCCTTATATAAATTTTTGAGCTCCCCTTTTTTATTTGCTTTTACAAAAGCAACTATGCCAAAAACAAAAGCTACTAACATGGCCAATGATGCTACTCGAATAAATACTTTTAACTTGTTCATACAATTTGATTTATTGGTTTATAATATTGTTTGGGTTTAAAAAAAATAATAATTTCTGCTAATGCAATGTTTCCAATTACGCTCATCCACAAACTTACTTCATAATTTTTGGTAAGTTCTATATCTAATAAATAGAGAATAATGTAATACACCCTAAACGTTACTGCAGTTAAAGCCATTGCGTAACTACGTATCATCCACGCTTTATGTTGCTTTATGTTTTTTTGTAAAACAGTTATCAGTCCCTTTGCAGTAAAGTAAAACCAACTTATGGCCATAAACATAAATAAACATTTTTCGGCCAAGCCGCCTTTAGCAAAAAAACTCATGTACAAACCTGTGGGTGCACCAATAGCCAATACCACAAATACATACACCCGACCCGACCAAATATGTATGGCTTTTCTTTTTTTGAGTATAACCGACGAAAATTGTAACAATGCCGTGAGTATGCAAAACATGCCTGCAAATATGTGCGTGTAAAAGCTGTATTTATAAATGGGCTTTAAAAACAACACCGCACGCTCTGTTATAAAAATAAAATCTTGCTTAAAATTAAAATAGGGGATAGTGTTGTAAACAATAAGTAAACTAAAAAAACAAATAGGTAACCAAAAAAATATAATTAAAGCATACTTTTTTATTGATTGCAATTGGTTTTGATGTAGCATTGCTTTTTACTTTTGTAAAAAGAAGATGAATCGAAAAAACTATTCCATAAAAAGTATTGTTATTGATTTGTTAAAGGGGAAATTTAGTTAAGTGAGAGGTGTTATTTCACATATCTATTTTTAGGATTTCTTTTGTGATGATAAACAGAAACGATTGTTACTAAGTGTAAGTTCTCATCAATAACATAAATAATTGTAAAAGGATATTTTTTTAGATATTGCTGTTTGCTATCTTACTGAAATAGATTTTTTGATATTGTTATAAACAATAAATGTTTTTTAGTTCATACTTATAATATCAAATAAAATTAATAAAATCTATTCCATTATTTGCGTTTTATTAAAATTAATTACTGGCAAATCTTCATAAATAAATTCCTTAGTAGGGTCTTCTGCTGTTTTAAAATCTTTTACTATTGTGTGAGCATACATATACTGAGAAGGCAATTGATAAGATGCAATTTCTTTTATTCTTTCTTCGTTTAAATCTTCCATAATCCACTCGTAGGCTAACTTTTCTGTTAGAATTGTAGGCATACGCTTTTTAGTGTTATGAATTTGTTCCATCAATTTATTTGCCTTAGTAGTTATAATTGCAAATGTATTTATGATTTCACCAGTTTCTTTATCTGTCCACGGTTGCCAAATACCTGCCATATAAAAATAATCTTCTGTAGTACGAATTACATAGGGGTAAGAAAATTCTTTTTTAACTCCAGCTGGTTTAAAATGCCTCCACTCAAAAAAATGTGTAGCTAAAACCAAACATCTACGTTTTAAAGCCGAGGCCCTAAACATTTTACTATCTAATAATTTTTCACTCGTTGCATTAAGCCAAGGTATGCCTTGCTTTCTTACAACTTTTAATTCAGTTGCATTTTTTATCCAAGGTGGTATAAATTCCCAATGCATGGCAGATGCTTCTATATCATTATCACCTTTTTTTGTAATTACAACAGAATTACTATACCTAAAACCATCTTTTATTATTTCGAGATACCCCATGGCTGCTAATAAGCCGAGCTCTTTTTCAATTTTCATTAGCTTTATTAATTGCACTTTAGAAACAATTGTACCCATGAAGTTGCACATAACAATTTATTGAATCGTGAAAGATAAAATTAATTATTTTGTAGCATTTGTGGTTCAAATTGATGTTGTAAATAGAGCGTAATATTTTCGAAACGAACGGGTAGGAGATATTAACGTTTGTGAGGTTTAGTTTTTTACACAACTATTCATGCAAAGAAATGCTAATCATCTAAGCATTAGCCACACCTTTAAAAAACTGAATAGCACCAAAAATAATAGCGCCCCAAAAAATAAAGCCAATATATGCAGCTGTGGCTATAATGCCACCCACACACCACAGCGCACCATAAAGCATGTCCTTATTTGCAGCTTCTTTTTTGGCAGCGTGCATTTGTTTTTCTAGCGTTTCTACAATTAGCGTAGCTGTTGGCACATCTATGCCTATCTTTTGTAATGCAGCCTTCACAACTTCGGGGCTTTGCTTTTCATTTACCAAAAGATTGGCAGCATAAGAAAAGGTTTGGTTAATTACTTGTTCTTCCCTTTGTTCTTTTTCTTCGTTAGTTTCCATTAGTGGTATTTAATGAGTAAATATAAAAGATAAAAGGGCTGAAAAATCAAAGGGTAATTTTTTATTTTACAGTAATTTCTATTTTTTAAAATAGTTTTTTATATTTAGTCGGGTGCTCGAAGAGCTGCCTCGGCGGCTCACAGGCTCAAAATATATTAGTCTTGTAAAATTAATTTATTTTACGCAAACTCATTTTGCTTTTCGTTTCATCATCTTCAATTTGAATTGTATTTTTATTGAAACTTAAAATTGCACTCGAAGTTGTACTACCTTTTAGTGGGACTAGTGATTTTGATATATCATTATTTTCCTGGACAATTTTGGAAGTTACATCATCAGATGGATTTACTCTACTATCTACTACCGTTTCTATAATTTTATTATTCTTGCATATCCATCTGATGATGTAATTTCAAAATCAAATTTTAGAGTTAATGATTCACTGGAATTTTCGCCTATTATTTTAATTTCCATTTCACCTTCGGCATTACTTGTGCCTCCTTCAAAATATGATGTTTTTCCAGTTAGGGTAACCGTTGCTTTATCTGTAGCATCCAATTGCATCATGTCTCTCGATCTTTTTTCATCAAAGAATTCCGAAACTGACCATTTGCCAATCAAATTATTTGCATCAAAAACACTGTTTGATTTATTTATAGAATCCAAAAAGCTGTTTTTAATTTGTTCAGATAATTCTTGTTCTGTTTTTGGTGCTTTTTTATTTTCAGTTGAAGAACATGAAATAAAAATTAAAGAGAGGGGAAATGAAATTGCCAAAAATAAATAAGAAGAAATTCTTTTCATCAGTTAGAGTTTTTGGTTAAAATTTTAGTGTTTTAAAATATTATGTATCTTTTCAATTATGCAAAGTTGTATTTATAATTTGCCGTACAGAAAGCCAACACACAAAACCATCGCCTCATTTCTGCACTAGGGCACATCTCTGCGCCAGTATGATAATTTTTTACTTTACATTACTTTTTCATACTGTTTGTTGGCACTAATGCGTTGCATTTATATATCATTACCTATCTCGAATTCGCCTAGGATTTTTTGACCAGCCAATGCGGTATAACAGCTTTTATTTTTGTACTTATTTTTTTTAATAGTTTTTTTAATTTGGTCGGCTGGCCAAAGACCAAGCCTCGGCACTTATGAGTGGGAGGGATGGGTGCTTGCGAGGGTTGCTTTTACTCACCAACGCAGGCTCACGTTTCGTGGGACACGAACCGAGGCTGAGGCTCCATTGCACTTGTGCAAGGCCTCATAAAACTTGGCATTAAAAGTTCTATAGCTACACCACATATTATTGGCGATATGTATCGCAATAACGCTGATACAATATCTACTGCATTAACTACTTTAAAAAATGCACTTGCAGAAAAGCAAATCGATTTTAAAGTACAAGCCGCTGCGGAGTACATGCTCGATGATTATTTTTTAGGGCTTCTAAAAAATAAAATACCCTTGCTCACTATTAAAGAAAATAAAGTGCTTACAGAGTTTTCTTATGCCGAAAAACCATACAATGTGCAACAAATGGTTTTTTCAATTATTACAGAAGGCTACCAACCTGTGCTTGCTCACCCAGAGCGCTACGGTTATTTTCACAACGATTACAAACAATACCATGCATTAAAAGATTTAGGTTTTTTAATGACTATCCGCAATTAGGTGCAAGGTTTATACCATGCGCTAGAAATTGCTGCTACTATTAATCTATCGAATAGTTTAATTCCAAAATACCTT
>JAYTLA010000177.1:0-19353 GCA_043729825.1 Ferruginibacter sp. | reverse complement strand
TTTTGGTCTTGGAGTAGATTTAGGATTTGCTAATATGGTGCATGTGGGCGTTGATTTAAGCTATGTTTATACACCTACCGAAGCGGGAGACTGGACTACTAATAATCTAGCATCTCCTTCATTTGCATTTCAAAATAGCGACAATACTTATCAAGCTGCATATTTTAAGAATCCGAATGAGAAAACAGTACCCGACCAAGGATTTCAAGCCGCAGTTGCCAATGAAGATTTGGTGCGTTTGAAAATGGCAAACACCGCATCTGCAAATCCAATGCTATTACCTAATCTCGTTCGCTATGATGCAAATAAAAATTTACTTGGAGAAAAAGCAGTTACTGCAACGGATACAAAAAAAATGAACAGAGACAAACGTACACAAGTCATAAGTTTTTTAACCGCAGAAGAGAGTGAAAGAATTGGTATGAATACAAAATTATATTCATACAATACAGAAGGTGTGAATGAGAATCGTACTATTTTTAGTGCCAATTGTAATAAAACAGGCATTGATTCTTTTTATAGAAACCACGATGTAAATCACGCAACAACAACGTTTCCAATTCAGCCAGAAATACTAGGAGGAGAGACAGAAGCCTTTCGTCATAAACACCATATTTCTGAAATAGATGTGCTTGGTAGCGATGGTAAGAAATATGTTTATGGATTGCCTGTTTATAATAAGAAACAATATAGTGTAACATTTAATATAGACCAAAGTCAGAAAAAAAGTGATTCAAAAGCACTGTATGCTAACGGAGAAGACAATACAACAGGGAATACAAAAGGTAGAGATTGGTTTATGGAAAAAGAGGAAACGCCTGCTTATACACATTCGTATTTGTTGACGGAATTGACATCACCCAATTATGTAGATGTTACAGGAAATGGTATTACCGAAGATGATATGGGTGATGCCGTAAAATTTAATTACTCAAAAGCGGATGATTATAAATGGCGTACGCCCGTAGGAAAAGATGGTGGTGAAGTAGGCACGGGTAGTTATAGTTCAGGACTAAAGACAGATGAAAAAGATGATAAGGCACATTATATTTATGGAGAAAGGGAGGCATGGTACATGTACTCAATTGAATCTAAAAATATGGTGGCACGTTTTTATTTAAAAAGCGATAGAAAAGATGGGAGACCTGTTACAGGTGAAAGTGGTGCATTGGATTTAAGTGCAAACAAAGGAATGAAGCGATTGGATAAAATATCATTATTTTCCAAAGGAGATTTGGCTAAATTAGGAGATGCTGCAAAGCCAATAAAAACGGTTCGCTTCTTTCAAAGCTATAAGCTTTGCAAAAATTTACCAACCGCAAATGATTTGGGAAGTAACATTGAATTTGGACAAGGGAAACTAACGTTAGACAGTATATGGGTTACTTATAATGGAAACCAGCGTAAGGCTAAAAGCAGGTATGTATTTTATTATCCTGATAATACCAATAATCCAAATTACAATTTTGACCACAGTGATAGATGGGGAAGTTACAAACCAAAAACAGATAATCCCAATAGTCCAAATAATCTATCTAATGAAGATTATCCCTACAGTATTCAAGACCAAACCAAAGCGGATAAAAATGTAGCCGCTTGGACAATGAATAAAATATTAATGCCATCAGGAGGTGTAATAAATATTGATTACGAATCTGACACGTATGCTTACGTTCAAAATAAGAAGGCTGCAAGTATGTGTCAAATACTTGGTTTTGGGACAAGTGAAACAGTTTTGCCAAGTGCAGGGGAATTGCCTAAAATATACAATGATGGTGGTGGAGAAAACGACCATGTATATATTCAATTGCCATATAGCATTACTGCGACGGGTGCAAACGGGAAAAGAGAATTTGCAGCTCGTTATTTAGAAGATGTAAAGCAATTGTATTTAAAATTAGCAGTAACCATGCCAATGGGTGCAGGTTTATCAGGCATAGCAGGTAGCGAAACAATACCAGTATATGCAGACATTGCTGATTATGGTTTAATATCTTCCAATGTTGTTTGGATAAAAGTTGGAGATATTGGTACGGGGCATACGCCTATGGTACAAGGAGCATTACAATTTTTAACCCAACAACTACCGGGCAAAGCATATAAGGGATATGATTTAAGTGAAGAAGGGGGTATGAAATCTGTTATCATGGCAATGGCTGGTATGCTTACCTCTATTGGTACAATGTTTAGCGGAGAACTAAATAAATTGAAATCTGATTTAAAATGCCAACAAGTAGTTTTAGAAAAATCGTTTGCAAAACTTACACATCCAACCCTCAATAAATTGGGAGGAGGGTTAAGGGTAAAACGAGTAACGATTAATGACAATTGGCAGAAAATGACCAACCAATTAAAATCTACTTACGGGCAAGAATATAAATACACGACAACAGAATTAATTAATGGTAAATTAGAAAATATTAGTAGTGGTGTTGCATCTTGGGAACCATCTATTGGAGCAGATGAAAATCCTTTCAAAGAAATTATGCGCTATGTTGACCACAACAGAGGAGGCCCTTATGATTTTGGTGCAATTGAAATGCCGCTTGGTGAAATGTTCTACCCATCTGCAAGTGTAGGTTACAGCAAGGTGGAGATATTATCTATCCACCGTGATACCGTTAAAAATTTACCAACAAGACAGGTTACAGAATTCTATACAAATAAAGATTTCCCATACAAATCATCTTGTACAGATTTAACTGGAGATGCCAGTTCAAAGTATGAGCCAAGAAAAATAATGCAGTTGTTAAAAATTGATATGATGAAGGGCGTGGCACAATCGCAAGGCTTTTTGGTAGAAACAAATGATATGAATGGTAAAGAAAAAAGTCGTGCTAGCTATACAGCTACTGACCCTATTAATCCTGTATCCTACACACAAAATTTTTATAACATCAAACAAGCAACCGATAAAACGTTTGCTTTTAACCATAATTTTCCAACGATAAGTAAAGCAGACGGTAAAATAACCAATGGTTTAATAGGAAGAGACATAGAATTGATGACTGATTTTAGGCAACATCGTACCGAAACGATTACTACTAATATCAGTATCAATATGGATGCCTTTCTTGTTGGGTTTTTCCCAATACCATTATTCAATATGTTACAGCCAGTTGTTAGAGAAGGCACATCATATCGTTCGGCTTCTGTTTTAAAAGTAGTGAATCATTACGGAATGTTGGATAGCGTGGTAAGTATTGATAAAGGAAGTATGGTAAGTACCAAAAACTTGGTTTATGATGCAGAAACTGGCAACCCATTGCTTACTCGTACACAAAACGAACATAACAGACCTGTATATAATTTTAATTATCCTGCACATTGGGCATACAGTGGTATGGGAGCTGCCTATAAAAATATAGACGCTACGTATAACGGATTAGAATTTAGGCATGGGGTATTAACCAATCCACCAGCAGGAATATTTGATGTGTTGGAAAGTGGAGACGAAATATATGTAGTAACAAAAAATAGCAAAGCATTAACAGCACTACCGCCTTGTGATGACCCTGCAAACAATACAGTAGCTAATTATCCTTGGACAACATTAGATAAAAATAATGCTAATCGTATTTGGGCAGTGAATACATCAAAAGGAGGTTCAACTTCTAGTCAATGGGTTTTTATGGACGCTCAAGGAAATCCATACAATGCTGCCATTTTTCAAGGTGAAGGAGCTAATATTCGTATTATGAGAAGTGGTAAGCGTAATATGCTTGACCAATCAGTTGCTGCTATAACAAGTTTGAACAATCCAATAATTAATAACCAACTTTTTTTTAATGAAGCTACTAATATAATACAAACTACCGCTGCTACTTTTAAAGATAATTGGAGGGTAGATAATAGTTTTTATAAGGTGGTGGAGAGGGTAGATAATAGTATATATGCAAGAGTTCATAGAAAAGACTTAGCCTCAATTGATAACTTATCAGTTTCTTCTGTTAGACACTGGCGAGATAATGGAGATAATTATGATACTCCTTTGCGCTTTATTGAACGTGGTGATGCATTGCCAACATATAAGCATACTGAATATTATTGGGAAAGAGACTGTTGGTTGTGTGGATTAAAATCACATAACAAAGACCATAGAAAAAATAGTTTTTTATTATATTCATACAGTAGTATTCCTACAAACGCTATAGTTTATAAAACTTTATTGTCATTATATGCACACACAAATTCTCCTTTATTTCCTACAAATTCAGGTTTTAGTCCGCCAAGTGCAAATCATGGAGGTATGCACGATGCAGCTAATTCACAGAATAACCCGTGGATGTTAGGAGAAATAAATTCACTAAATGGTAACTGGTATTCAAATACAAATACTACAGCAAACGCAGACAATTGGATAAACAATTATTTTAATAGTAGTCCAAGTAATGTTAGTGTAGGTAAAGGAATTATACCCTATCCAAGTACTCCTTGGGAAAGCTATTTTAAAGGAACAAATGACAATAGAATAAATGTTACTTTACCTGTTAAAACTGTTACAGGTTCTATTTTATCTAGTCAAAAGAAAATCGGGTTTAAATTACGTCTAGCGAATGATGAAAGAAGCCCTGCACAAAATCAAGATGTGCACGATTTCCGTTGTTATTGGTCGCCAAATGCGACTGCTACTAAGCTAGGAGCATTTGCCTCTCCAAAACTTTCATATTATTATTTTGTGTGCGGAGATACTTCGTTGGATCAAAATTATTATTATGGTGTTGACCCTGCACTAAATACACTTGTAACTTGTGTTACAAGAACCACAACGGGAACTTTCTGCCGCTCTAAATTTGAGCGCAAAGCAATGAATCCTTACGTAGAAGGAGTATTGGGTAACTGGCGTGTAGATAGTACATACGCTTATTATGGCGAACGAAAAGAAGATGCTGCAAGTATAAATTCACCGATAGATACAAGAACGGCAGGTACGATTAAGGCATATAAAACTTTTTGGAATTTTGCAAGCACACCTGCAAATTCTGCAACCCCAATTTACCTAAGTCGCAATCAACAAGCAGCAGATGTGTGGGTATGGAATAGTACCATCACACAATATAATCGAAAAGGGTATGAAATAGAAAATACAGACCCATTGGGTAGATTTAATTCAGGATTGTATGGATATAATCAACAGTTGCCAATAGCCGTAGCAAACAATGCTAGGGTAAGAGAAGTAATGTTTGATGGCTTTGAGGATTACGATTATCAAACAAGTTCTAATTGCATTACATGCCCGCCTCGTCGTCAATTTAATTACACATCCAATATTAATAGTAAAATTGATGCAACGCAAAAACATACTGGTAGGTACAGTCTTAGAGTAGATGCTGGACAAAGCATAAAATTACAAGCACCCATAACTAGTTTGATAGAGGCTAATAAACCCTTTGGATTAAAAATTAAGGGTAGCACCATAAATTATACTAACTATTATTTGGGTTCAAATGGAACAGCAGGAACTGGACTAAAATCAAGTTGGTATAATCATGTTCCAAATAATGGTACAGCTCCTTTAGAGCCATCAACAACCAATACTGTTCCGCCTGTTTACACAGCTATTACTCCAAATATTAGTGTTCCACAATATCCATTAAGTCCTGTTGCGGGCATTACAGAAGATTTCTTTAGTGTAAGATGGGAGGGAAAGGTTCAAGCACCAGCTACAGGTATATATAAATTCAAGCCTTCTGTTTTAGATGAAGCATATAGAATAAAAATAAATGGTACAATATTAAGTTTGCCAATTCAATGGTCAAATGGATACACACATAGTGAAGAAAGCATTGGATTCCCTATGGTTATAGGTAATACTTACACTATAGAAATTTGTTATTATAATTGGTGGGGAACGCATCAATTTGGGTTACAATGGAAGCGACCAGACCAAGGCGCTTTCACATCCATTCCCACTACTTATTTGTATCCCCCAACAGCTACTACTTTTCAGCAGGTTTACCAAATACCGCTTACTTGCAACAGGCTAGATAGTAGCCAAGTTACAGGTAATGCGCTTACAGATACTTTCTCTTTGTTGCAAACTAAAAGAATGTTGTTGAGTGCATGGGTTAAAGTTGGTACAGCTAATTGTTGTTTCCCCGCAACATATGATAATGGAAGTAACAACATAACTATAAGTTATAATGATAACAACTATGCAGATTTAACCATGAAGCCGTCGGGTAGTATTATAGAAGGTTGGCAGCGTTATGAGAGTGACTTCACTATCCCTTCCAATGCAATAAATGTAGTTGTTTCGCTAAATAATATTAGTAATGGTGGTGCTGCATCTTCTGTATTTTTTGATGATGTGCGCATACATCCTTACAATGCTAATGTGAAAAGTTTTGTTTATCACAGCAGTAATCTTAGGTTAATGGCAGAGCTAGATGAAAATAACTACGGTAGTTATTATGAGTATGATGATGATGGAACATTAACTCGGGTAAAAAAAGAAACACAGCGAGGTATAAAAACAATAACAGAAACGAGAAGTGCAACGCAAAAGAAAATTGTAACTGAATAATATTAATTTTTAGTATTTACTAAAAGCCTCTTCTAAACTATGGAGGCAAAAAAATAAAATGATGAAATATAAAATAATAATGCTTGCTATTTTAATAGGTTGTACTTACAAAATACAAGCCCAAAACACCTCTGCCTCGGCAGCAGTATCGCAGACAATGCAAAATATTTATAAAAACTATGATAGTATTAAGTATTTAAGTTTTGATGTGAAATTTAATTATGGAAGCGATACGCTATTGGGTAAATATGATGCAGAGCAGATGGATGGTAGTTATACAATGGCAGGTAAAAGAGCAAAATATCGTTTAGGGGATATAGATTTCATGCAGAACGATTCTTTTTTTATTGCTGTTTACAATAAGGATAAATTAATTTTAGTAGATGAGCCTAAGAGTGTAAACATTGGTACGCAATTGCCTTTGCGTCAGCAAATGGATAGTTTGATGTTAAGCTATGCCAACCAATACACTTTTAGTAATTATTCACAAAGTACAGACACAGGCATTATTCAATTATTACGTGCAGATAGTCTTGCACAATTTGATAGGTTTAGTATTGTTTATAATAATAGAACTAAAATGTTGTATAGTGTGTCCTATGAATATGCCGAACCCGCAGCACTTGATAGTGTTGTACTAAACAGAATGATGGCAAGTTCAGGGTCAACTACTCCGCCTATGCAGAAGAAGCGTTTAACTATCTCATTCCATAATTATCGATTTGATAACTATGATGATGCTGTTTATGACGAAAATAATTACATCTGGTTTGAGAATGGCATTTGTAAACCTACAGCCAAATATGATGATTATAAAATTTACTATTCCAAACCTGCCATTACCAATTTAATTGAAAACTAATTGCAAGTTGATAGCGTTTTGAATGTAAAAATAAAACTGGAAAAAGAATAAGTAAGATGAGATTGAACTGTGGGTTACAGAGTGATAAACAAATTGTGTTAAATAAATTAATATCCCAAATGGGAATATAAATTAGTTGTACCATAAAATAAATATTTATGCGTTTTATTAGTAAAAAATTGTGCCGTTTATTATTTGCTGTGTTGCTTACCAGTACTGTACTGCAAACAAGTGCCGCTACTGACCCTGTAGTAACTAAACCATTATTAGGGAGTGAGAATAAAGTGATTTTAAATGCGGAAAGTTACGCAAAGGATACCAAGTATTTTACTCTAACTCAAGCCAATAAAGACAGTGTAAAAAACAACAGTATTGTCAATATGGTGGGGGTGGGTATTGAGGAACAAAGCAATTTTTACATCCGTAGTAATTTCACAGTAAAACTTACGTTGCAAATTATCAGTTATGATAAAAACGATGTTGTAATTAGTACTAAAAATAAACTCTTTACTATTAATTATGATACAGCAAGCGGTGCTAAGTATAGAAGTTTTGATGATACTACTTTTCTGAATGCTTATTCGGTAAGAGTTAAAATTCTTGGTATTGATAGCGGTACTGTTAACTGGCCTGTAAGCAAAGTAATAAAAGTAGAAAATCAATTAACAGCAACAAGAGATTATTATTTTAACTGCAATCTTGCTATTGCAGGATTAAATGATTCCTTGTTTGTAGCCAATAACGAATTAAGTGCATATTGGCAGCTTGCGCCACTAAATACTAATGCAGGTATTACAGAATATGATTTAGAATGGGCATGGGTTGACGAAGGTTCGGTAGATGGTTTCAAAATTGGTAGTAACTATATGCAAGAGTCAATATTTGCTAACAATGCTACTAGGGTTAGTATTTCGGGTTCTGTGTATAATATTCCATTATTGTATGACGATACAGGAAGAATATTCATTAGGGTAAGACCTGTACAATTAAGAACAGATGGGCAAAGAGTAGAAGGCAAATGGAGTTGGATAACCAACGACCCCAGCCAGCCAAACCAAAGTACCAACCCATTATTTTACACATACAACGGACACGAGGATAAATTAAATTGGCAAGCAAGTACAAGTTTTGCTGAAGAAGGAAAACGCAAATCTGTAGTACAATATTTTGATGGAAGTCTTCGGAATAGACAAACTGTAACGAAAGACAATACAAGCAATACAACCGTTGTTGCAGAATCTTTTTACGATTATCAAGGTAGAGCAGTAATACAAGTATTGCCAGCTCCAACTTTAAATACTGCTATTGGCTATGCTCGAAATTTTAATAGAGGTATTGGAGAACAAGAATATCCAAAAACCTTGTACGATAAATTAGCCAATGGAGCAAGTGTATGTAGCAGTCCAGCCAAACCATTTAATACAGACTTTGGAACCGCTAATTATTACTCTGCCAAAAATCCGATGTTGCTAACAGATGCTTCGAGTAAATATATACCCGATGCAACAGCTGGTAACCCAAATGAAGCGTATGCTTTTTCTGAAACTAGGCTCAGTCCTGATGGTAGAGTAGCAGCACAAGGAGGAGTGGGTATCACCCACCAAATAGGTAGTAATCATGAAACGAAATATTTTTATGAAACCCCTGCTCAAGAAGAGTTAGATGCGTTGTTTGGTACTGATGCTGGTATTGCTAGTCATTATTTTAAAAATATTGTTCAAGATGCCAATGGTCAATTTAGTGTAAGCTATGCAGATATGCATGGTCGTACAGTAGCAACGGCACTAGCAGGTGAAACACCAAAAAATGCAGATGGTACACCAATGTTAGATGCATTGAGCAGCCAAAATGAAACGCCATTTACCAAACAATTATTAGACAATGAAACCAACCGAGTAATCGGTAAAAGTATTGTAAGTAGTAAGCCTTTTGTGGTGCTAAAAGACAATAGTACTTATTCTTTTGATTACAGTCTTGCTGCTAAACAATTAAGTTTATTAAGTTGTACAAACCAACCGATTTGTTATGATTGTTTGTACAAATTAAAATTTACCATTAGTTCTGATTGTGACAAGCAATTGATTTATGAAGATAGCAGTACAAATTTTACATTGGGTCAATACATTAATCAATGTAATAATGGAAATGCCAACCAAGGTTTTGTAAAACATTTTGATAAAATTTTAAATAAGGGAAGTTATACAGTTACCAAAGTGCTAACGCTAAGTACAGAGGCTCAAAATAAATACAGAGATGTATTTATTGCAAACGATACCTGTAGAAAATTTATAGATTTTTATACACAAGAGTTATCGATTTTGCAAGCAACCAGCAATTGTAATATGACATGCGAAAGTTGCAAAGCAGCCATTGGTATGGATTTTGCAGGTTTCAGAGCAAAGTTTGTCGCAGAATCAGGCACGCCCGAACCATTGTCTGCATCAATCGTTGCACAGTTACAAGCATCTTTCAATGAAGCCTATGCAAACTGCGATAGAATGTGTAATAATAATGATGGATTGGACTTACTAAGAAACATAAAGCAAATGATGTTGCAAGATGTAACTCCACCTTATGGGCAATATGCAAAACTGAATGATAATGACCAAATGCCGCCGCTCTTAAATCAAGAAAGAAGTTATAATATTTTTAAAGAGTTTGATTTATCAAATAGAGATGAGGTATATCGTTTTCCATATTCTTGGATAACACCACCATCTTTAAGCGTTAAAACAGACTATAAAATGCCTATTAAGTATGATGAAAATAATAGCGCACTTTTAGACAGGGTACATTATTACAATGAATTTGGTGAAGCAGAAACTATTGACCCAACATTAATTAGTCCAGAACAATTTGTTGATAGTTTTAAAACTGCTTGGGCTAATCAATTATTGCCGCACCACCCTGAATTTGCAAAATTACGTTTAACAGAAACCCAGTTAAAACCTACTTATTTATTTGAAGCCAATTTAGATAAAGATACCACTTGGGCGCAAGCTGTATCGCATAATTACATTACCAATTTGGTAAACTTAGACCCATTCTTTAATGGAGTAGCTCCTGCTCTTTACAAACAAAGAATGATGTATGGATATTACAATGGTGGGGTTGCTCCACCAGTGAATATTGATATAAATAAAAACCCAATTATTCATGGCATTAGCAATTTTGCAATACCTCATACAACAAGTCCGTGTCCTAATGCGCCTATGTATGATGATGTGTTTACCTCTATGTGGCAAGTAGCATTGGGTACTATTTATTGCAGAGATAAAGCTGATGCAATAGACCCTTGCTCTTTGGACTATGGTAGCCTTGATACAAAAGCAGGTTGTACCATGAATTCTGCTTATTACCAACCAGCAAATACTTTTAGCGAAGGCTGTGCAACAGATAGAGATTGGGCTTGGAAAGTATTTAAGAATTTATATTTAGCAGAACGTAAAAAATTAATTTCTGCATATTTGAATACCAATGCACCTTCATTTAGTATAGCATATCCTAATAATAATATACCGCCTTATCAATTACGATTTATTAACCACGCAAACCCACAAAGTACATTTGAAAATGTAAGTATAGCCGATGCAGGTAATATTGGAGATATAATTAATGCTGTAGGCAATGATATAAATGGAGGATTAGCACAAGCACAAAATTTAGCACAAGCACAGTATGATACCGTATGCCGTGGTTATGCAAGTACATGGATAGCACAATTAAAAAGTTGCTCGCAACTAAGCGCACTTTTTAGCAATACAACAACATGGCAAAATGATTCTACTTGGTTGGTTACAAGACTTAGGGGCGTGTGCCAAAGAGGTGCAGATGCTGGACATTTCTTAGGCTCATCTAGTGTGAGCCCTGCCAACTTCAATTCTTATGTAGTAAATGGAATTACCTTTAATGACTTCCCGAAAGTAATACAGCAGTTCTTACAAGATAAAGGTATTGCGCAACCTACTGCCGAATGTTATCCTTGGTTGATTAGCGTACCAAAACTTTATGACAAACAACCTGCACTTGCTAATAGTTATGTACTCACAAAACCAACGGCTTGCGAATGCGAACGCATAAGTGGGTTGAGGTTTGAGTGGGGGCAAAGCGGCTTTGCAGGTACGTTTTCTGCTTACTTACAACACCAACATGGTACATTTATAAGCAACGAACAATTAGATGCTATAACTGCATTGTGTACCAATAACTACCAATGTAAAATGTTGGAAAAACCTATTGCTTTGCCACCAGCATTACAATGCCGTGGCGAAAATGACCCAGCACCAAAAACCTGTATTAGTTGCCAAGAGTATCAAGTATTGAAAGCAGATTTCTTTGCACTTAATGCACAACATGCACCCTTTGCACACCCAACCAATCAAACAGAAGTTTCTTACAATTATTCATTTGCTGCTTACGCAAATAACCGCACAGGCTTTAGCAAAACGTGGAATGAATATGTTGCTTTTGATAATACCTGTGCTTCTGCTAACCCTCCAATTAGTTGTAGTAGTTTGGATAGTACCTTAACAGCTTTTTACCTAAGCCCGCAATATTTGCAGAATCCTCTTGGATTAGCCTGTGTGCAAGCATTTGTAAATTATTTTAATAATCGTTACCAAGTTTTATACAATTATCAACAATGGATGTCTTTGTTTGCACAATGTGGAAATGTACCTAACGTATGTAAGCCACGTATAACTTGTACCTCTTTTGAGGCATTGATTAATGATTTTTACAACCAAAATGGTGTACAAATATTTAAGAATGGTAATTGCCAATCTTTGTTTGTAAATTATATAAATACACGACTAACTAGTAACTATACTTTTGGGCAATTAGATGCCATTTATAAATATACTTGTAAAGGAAATTGTGGGCTTGATGTTTGTAGTTTCCCAAATCAATTTTTACTAACGAGGGTGTATAATGCTTTTAAAGCAGCTAATCCCCAACCGTGGAATTTACCAAACTGCCAACAAGCATTTGCAGATTATTTTAATAATTATTTTGGCTTGCCTTATGGTTCAGCACCTGTATATAATTTTGATGGTATCAAATCAAACTTTTACGACCCGTTGTTTGCACTAGGGTGTGTACCAGATATTTCTAATTTATGCACTCCCCCTTACGATTGTAATATACTAGAAGCTATTAGAAATAAATTCCTTGAAGCTAATCAACCTATAAGCCAACTGCCTAATTGCCAAGAAGCATTTGCAATCTTCTTCAATGAACAGATGGGTACAACATATACATACGCTGAAATTGCAGCTATTTATTTGCAAATATGCCATATTCAATTAATCATTTGTGATGTAAAAACTGATTGTAAATCTATCATCGTATTTGCAGAAACGCATCCAATACAAACAATCTCTGAATCACTATGCCACTCGCAATTCTTAGCATTATTTAATGGAGCATTTGGTACTAATTATTTAACTTGGAATGAACTATATAGTTTGTATAAAAGTTGCGGCTACTCGCTAGATATTGTTTGTGTAGGTTGCACGTTCACTTTGGTTGCATCTTCGGAGAGCTTACATGCATTTTTAAATGATTTTAAAAAACAATACCCTGACCCATCTACACAGCTTGGTAATAAATGTCAAGATTATTTTGCAGCAATGTTTAATGAGCAGTTTAAAACCCAACATAACTTTGAACAAATTTCAGAGTATTACTTACAACAAGCGGGTGTGAACCTTGATATTTGTGTTACTCAATGTACAAAAGTTACTGCTTTTATTACAACTTTTAATACACAATATGCTACTTTAAAATTACCAAAAGCAGCAAGAGAAGATTTATTTGCTTTTGCATATAATAATGCGTTTTTGCAAGGTGCAGATAATACAGATGCTGTAACCATGAAAATGACTTCTGCAAGTAAGTTGGTAGCAGTAGATGAAGCAACGGAGGTAGATGCTAAAGTATTTACACCATTGGTAAACTATCCTGTTATACAAAAATCATTGGTAAGTTGTGGGGTTACAAATTTTAACCTAAATACGACTGCTACCATTAGCATTTATGACCCACAAGTATTGCTGAGCCTAAAACAAGTGTACTATATTATACACCCTAATGGCTTACCTGATGACTGTGAAAAAGATTTTCAAAGCTGGTTTAATAGTGTAATGAAAACGCAGTATGAGTACAATGGATTGCTTATTTTATACAACAACACATGTGGAAATAATGCAGGTTATATTTGTGAAAAAGCACCTGATGTAGCAGATGAAAAGGTATCGGTTTATGTTGACTTTATGGGAGCAGGTACTGCAAGCATAGATTTGCCGCCAATGCTTTGTGGTTTAAACGACCCTATAGGAACACCTGTTTTAATAGATGACAATCCATGTAAAGATTTACCAAAAATAGCTTTTCATGTAGCTTTTGATAAATACCAATTGTATGTAGATAGCTTGCGTAATGTATTTGATACTGCATACCACAATAAATGTATGGCTGCAAGAGATTTGGAGAGCTTTACGGTAACTTATAAAACTAGTGAGTATCATTACACCCTTTATTATTTTGACCAAGTAGGATTGTTAGTTAAAACTTTACCACCAGCAGGGGTTAATCCAAATTTTGATGCAACTTATTTAGCAAATGTGAAAGCAGCAAGGCTTAGCGGAGCAGTAGTCAACAATCCCTTAAACAACGAAACCCTAGCCACACAATACCGTTATAATAGTCTTAACCATATTGTAGCACAAAAAACACCTGATGGAGGAATCAGTAAATTTTGGTATGACGCTTTGGGGAGAGTTATAATTTCTCAAAATGCAAAACAAGCAGTTAGCAATAAATATAGTTATACTTTGTATGATGAACTAGGCAGACCTAAAGAAGTAGGGCAGCTAACAAATACAATGGCAATAATCCAATCCATCGCACAAAATCCAACAGCATTAGGGGTATGGATTAACAACAAACCAGCAGAACAAATCACGAGAACTTTTTACGACAAAACATATTTTGATGGTACAGGTATTTTATGTCCTGATATGTTATGCCAAAAAAATGTAAGAAACCGTGTTAGTTTTACTGCTTTGTATGCTACTGGGGTTTCTGGTAATATTACTATTGGCGACCATGCAACGGCAACATTTTATTCTTACAATATACATGGGTCGATTGATAGTCTTTTACAAGATTATAACAACGGTATCATGAAAACTACCGGCAATCGCTTTAAGAAATTGGTTTATGATTTTGATTTAATAAGTGGAAAAGTAAATGCGGTGAGCTACCAAGCAGGTAAAGCAGATGCATTTTATCATCGTTATTTATATGATGCTACCAACCGAATAACCGATATAGAAACCAGTAACGATAAAATAGTATGGGAAAAAGATGCTCGATATAATTATTATAAACATGGAGCATTATCAAGAACAGTATTAGGACAGAACCAAGTACAAGGAATAGACTATGCTTATACATTACAAGGGCAATTAAAAGGTATAAATAGTACAAGTGTAGGCGATGGTTTTTTTGATATGGGGCAAGATGGAAAAGCTGGTTCTTCAAATAGTAACATTGCAAGAGATGTGTATGGTATAAGTTTAAACTATCTTAATGGAGATTATAAACCAATAAGTAATGCAGTAACTCCATTTGCAAGTATAAGTATTGGTAATGATTTGTTTAATGGAAATATAAAAAGCCAAGTTGTAAACGTACCAAAATTAGGCAATCCAATAATTTATAGTTATGGTTACGACCAATTAAACAGACTTATAAAAATGGATGCATATAATGGTTTAAATAATGTTATGAATACATTTACGGCCATTAGTGTTAATGACTACAAAGAACGTATTAGCTTCGACCCTAGTGGAAATATAAAAACATATTTAAGAAACGGGACAGGAGCAACAATCAATCTTAATAATTATGTTTACACATATTTAGCAGGTTCAAACAAACTAGTAAGTATAGCCAACAGCGTAAATGGACAAACAAGAAATTATGCCTACGATGAAATAGGCAACACCACAAACGATGGTATGCAGGGTATGACAAATGCCGTATGGAATGCAAGTGGCAAACTACAAAGTGCCATTAATAAAGACGGTACAAATATTATATATACCTATGCAGCCGATGGACAACGAATAAGTAAAACGGTAGGCAACATTATTGAGTGTTATGTAAAGGATGCTACTGGTAATACAATGGTTACCTACAAAAAAGATGTAACTATAAATTCAGGGCATTTAAGTACAAATGAATTTTATAAATACGGTAGCAGTTTACTCGCTACCAAAAATTATATTGTAGATATGGAAGTACCTTTTGTAAATAATGGTACAACATTCATAAGGGGTGAAAATAATTATATTTTAGTAGATGTTAACGGTAATACGAGAGTAACCATAAAAGATACTAGAACACAGGTTGCAGATCCTGCGAATCCTTTATTAGTTTTATATTATGTAGCAAACATAAGCAGTGCAACATTTAGTAGTACCTATGGTGCAAATGCAAAATTGTATAACGGAGGTTTTGAAGCTGCTAATTTCAATGGACAGAGAAGGAGTTTAGAAATTGGTGTAGATGCACAGACAGCGGAATTTTGGGAGTATAATGGAGATGTTGCACGTAGAGCTAATCTAGACCCTGTTGTTAAAGTTTGGGAAAGTCCATATGCAGCATTTGGGAACAATCCAATTTGGTTAAAGGACCTTAACGGTGCTGACACTGTAAAAACTAACAACCAAGAGATGTTAAAAACTGATTTAAAAGCTACATTTCCGGGTATAGGCGTTGATTTTGGATTTGACAATAATGGTAACCTAACTTATGGAATTAAAGCAGAGGACTACCAAAACTCCAAGGATACAAAAGTTAAGGATGCATTTAGCGCTTTTGTGAAAGTCTTGTCTAATGAAAGTGATAAGGTAATTAATATCATATATTCTAATGACCAAATAAAAAATGAAGATGGCATTCTAATAACAGGGGTAGATGTAAATGGTAGAGAACAAAATGGAATTAAACCAACTGATACTGGAGGGGAATTTACATTAACGCCATTTGATGTGCCATCTTTAGGAAAATCTAGTTTTGTTTATGTTAATCCAGCTGTATCTACATCTACTTATAAATCTGTATTGAAGGATGTCGTAACAATTGATGATTTAAGAAATGGAACAACACAGGTTCAAGTTCTACAATACACAATATTAAGGCAATATCTAGTAATGCATGGTATTGGGCATACAGTATATCAAAGAAGTAATGAACAATCAAGCGTTATTGATTTTGATAATATTTTTAGAGCTGCTAACAACTATCCTTTAAATACAGACCCATCAAGAACACACGATAATCGATAAAATTATGATTAATAAATTAATCCTAACAATAGTAGCATTGAGTATTCTTACTGTTTCCAGTAAAAATATAGACATTTCCCATAAAGTAAAAGTTATTTTTAATTATGAAGAAGAGAAACCACAAACAGAATTAATTAAAATAAAGTTTGAATATAAAGGTGGTAATGCAAGTCAAATTAAGTTTTTAGAAATTAATAAAAAGAATGATTCTATTAATTTAAAATTCTATTTTATTGACTCATTAAGACCTACTTATTTCTTAAAAATAAAACCTGTTTGTAATAAAAAAAAGAGAAAATTAATATCTAAGCTGATAATTTATATTAATCAAGATTTTAATAAAAACTTACCTTTGGTTACAAAAAAGTATCCAAATTTTTTTAATAAGAATGATATTTTTAATTCACCCGTTGTAAACTTCATTCCCAATTTTGAAAAAATAGATACTATAATAATGATTAAAGATGATGAGGTTAACAAAAAGTTTATAAAAAAGTTTGTAGAAAAATTATTTTCTAAAGACGTCTTTTTTAATAAACCTATTATTAATACAGCATCGACTACAACTATCCAAATTGTAGAGTCATTAATTGTTCCTAAAGAAAATATTATTAAGGGGTATTTTGACCCTTTAATTTATTTTAAACAAGAGTATTCGCAGTAAAGGAAAAATATATTTATTGCATTTTGAACAATTTTTTAATTTTTAAAAATAAGGAAGCCAAACACTGCTTTTTAAAAGGTTAGATACAAACAAAATACATGAAAAAAGTCTTTACTTTAATTATTAGTTTTATTACATTTTTAAGGTTAAATTCATTTTGTCAAAAGGAAATCTTGGATACAAGTTTTCTCTACTCAATATTATTAGTCGAAAAACAAACAATATTAAAGGATATTGATAACTCAATTTTTACAGGCAATTATTTTAATAAACTTTATATTGTTTGTGACGATTCTGATACTGTAAATTTTGAATATGATTATCCTTTTATAAAAATGTCAAAAGTTGATTTTTATAAGCTAAAAAAATTTTCTATTGGTAATAAGCCTTCACATTTGTATATGAAATATAGTAACAGCGTTAAAGACTTTTTAATTAAAATGCCATTTGAAATATTTTTTGATAAATATTTTGTTTTAATGTCTCATAATACTCTTAGGTCTAATTTTTTTTATACAACCGTTTCATCGGTATCTATAAATCTTAACACCTCAAATAAACAATTTGTAAAAGGCATAAATGTTTCTCGTGATTTGTCCAAATAAGTTATGGAAAAAATATTAATTTTAATTTTAATGCTCGAATCTTGTTTTGTTAATCCAAAAAGGGCACAGCCTGTTCAAACTACAATTACGGATTGCGATTCAACTGAATATGATGTTATCCTACAAAATTTTATTGTGGATTATAAACCATCAAATCTAAATTTGGACAGTTCTATTAAATTAAACATTAAACTAGAAGATTTTCTTGATTCATCTGACAAAGCGTGTTTGGTTAAACAGAAAAGATTTAAAGAGTTTGTTTTGACAATTCTAATAAAGCAGTATTATTTTCAATTGTCGGAATATAATCAAGGTTTTGACTTATTACAAATGCAAAGTGGAAATGCTAAATTCATTATTCAATATTTTAAGGAAATTTCATCAATTCAAAATATAGAAATGCTAAATACGGGTTATGTATTAGAGTACCTAAAACTTCATAAAGAAATGACAAATGATGTTATTAAAAATTACGAAAAAAAAATAAGTAAAATTCCTTCAACGAAATGAATACCATTGATATAATACATTTGGAATATTTAAAGGTTGTATATAACAAAACGAGAAAAGTAATTGTTATAATTCTGAGTCTAAGTTTTTTGGTTTTTACAGCTTATTCACAGAATAAAACTGATTCTTTTTTTAGGGTTGTAGAAAAGTATGCACTTGTGAAGCATACAGATATTGAATTAAAAATTATACAAAAATTTAGTGATAGTGTTTGGACAGAAAATAACAAAAAGGCTTTTATTAATCGTACTTATTATTCAGGCAATTTTTTTCAAGACAACTTAAATATTGAATTTAATTTTGTAACAATCGAACTGAAAAAATATAATGATAAAAAAAATTCTGGAGTAATATTTATATCTAGTAAAATTGGTGATGGAGATATAGCAAAAAAAGTAAATTTTTATATCAATAAGTATAAAATAAAATTTTATTCAATTTCAATAATGAAGGATAGTGTAAGTCAATTGCAAAAAGCTTTTATGCGATTCGATAACTATAGCTTTAAAGTAATGGCTCTTATGAATAAATTTGATTCTTTAACAAAGAAATTGATAATGCACGAATATTTCGATTTGTATTTTTGTGATATTAATAAAATAAGTTCATCATGGAAAATTGAAAGGAAAAATTTTGAACCACCATATTCTGATGTTTTAATTGAACTTGTTAGCAAAAAAAATATAAAAAGTGTTTTTTCTTTAATTGAATTAAAAAATGAAGGGTTTAGTTGGAATTTGGCAGAAGGATTATGGTACTATAACTCTATTAATAATATTTTAAATAAAGAACAATTAAGGATAGTTGAGAGATATAATGGAGGAAATGGA
>JAYTLA010000176.1:0-29114 GCA_043729825.1 Ferruginibacter sp. | reverse complement strand
AGCGGCTTTCAGCCCTGTTGGCGGTTGCGTAGAGACTAAAACCCTGTATCTACAATCGTTCAACGGTTTTAAATAAAACCTTAACTTGACGCCAATGCGAAGTTTCGGGATTGAGTATTTAGATTGGGGTCTTCGAAATAAGAAAGTAATTGCAAAGGGTTAGAGTCTGGCTCCTCTCCTTTGGAGAGGCGGGGGTGAGGCTTTTTTCTTTGAGCAAAATCCTTTGGCTTTTGCTCAAGCATTTTCAGCTATGGTCATCACCGTTGTATCACTCACTTGTACGGCATACCTTTATTCATCTTTTATTATGCACTAGATTGCGTTTTATAAAATACATTATGAAATACTTTTTTCTTTTTTTATTTTCTACTACCCTTTACGCCTGCAAACTCACAGGACAAATAACTCAAAAACAAATAAACGTTTTTTTAAACGACACCGCCGTGCGTAGCGGCCATGTAGGCATAAGCATATACGAACCTGACACAAAAAAATATTTATACAATTACAATGCAGAAAAAAATTTTACACCAAGCAGCAATGTAAAATTATTTACGTTGTATGCAGGTATGAAATATTTGGGGGATAGTTTGGTGGGGTTGAAGTATCAAGAAGATTCAAATAATATTATTCTTTATACAACTGGCGACCCAACTCTTTTGCACTTCAATTTTAAACAACAACCCGTTGTAGATTTTTTGAGTTCTACAAATAAAAAAATATGGGGCACCGATTATGGCTTCATAACAACGGCATATGGTGATGGCTGGGCATGGAATGATTACGCTGACGATTATATGGTAGAGAGGTCACCTTTGCCTGTTTATGGAAATGTCGTTTCTTTTTCTGGAACAAAAGATAATATTACAACAATTCCAAAAGGTATTTTAGAAAACCAAGGGTTAGCAAAAAAAATATACGACAACCCAAATGCTTTTGTAAACAAGGTGGATAGGAATTTTTATAAGAACCTTTTTATTATGAATTTAAATGGTAAAAATAAAGAGACTATCTACTCACCATTTATCACATCATCTTATTTGGCGTATAAATTATTATCGGACACAATTAAGAAAAGTATTGAAGCACCTTATTCTACTTTGCCTTTTGGTAAAGATTTTTTAAAAGAAAAAATAATCCACTCCCAACCCACCGACTCCCTCTTCCGCCCCATGATGCACAACAGCGATAATTTTTTTGCAGAGCAAACTTTGCTAATGGTAAGCAACGAAAAACTCGGCTACATGAGCGATGAAAAAATTATTGATACATTACTCAAAACAGACTTTAAAGACTTGCCTACAAAACCTCGTTGGGTGGATGGTAGTGGACTAAGCCGTTACAATTTATTTTCGCCAAAAGACTTTGTTTTTATATTAGAGAAGCTAAAAAACGAGTTTGGGATGGACAGACTGAAGGGTATTTTACCTACGGGGGGGCAAGGCACCCTGAAAGGATATTACGAAAAAATTACAGGTTTAATATACGCAAAAACAGGCTCAATGAGCAATAATGTATCTTTAAGTGGTTTTTTGTTTACCAAAAAGAAAAAAATGCTTATCTTTTCGGTTCAAATTAACAGCTTTAGCGGCTCAGGAAGAGCAGGAAGACGTGCTATAGAAAAATTGCTACAACAAATACAAGAAAATAATTAAGGATATACAGGCTGCGTTTAAGACCTTTGTAAGTATCTCATGTATATATCCAATTACCAAAAATTAAATACGCATATATGAAAAAAATTTACTCATTACTCATCGTTTTATTTGCAATGGTTTCAATGCAAACAAAAGCACAATTTGTTTGTACGCCTGGTTTTGCCGTGCAATATTTATCTGGCACTACTATAAAATGTAATCCAGTTTTAATCGATTCTCCTTCGGTACAGCATTATTGGTCATTTGGAGATGGAACGCCCAATAGTTCATTAACTTCCCCAACGCATACTTATGCAGCCAATGGCACAAACATTACTTTTCTTGTTTGCCATTATGTGATAAGACGCAATCTAAATAACGTTACTGTTTGTATAGATTCAACTTGTATGCCAGTAATTATGCAGCCTACAACTTGTAATTTAGTGGCTAATTATTATAAAGTAAACTCAACAAGTAATCCATTATCGCACCAATATTTTAATACTTCAGCAAATTTTGCTCCAGGTGATTCTATTCGTTGGACATTTGGTGATGGCACAAGTTCTACTGCATTGAATCCTACGCATACTTTTGCAAATTTCGGCGTTTACAATGTTTGCTTAAGAGTAAAGAAAGCTACCATCGCTACTATACCTCCTTGTGTAAGTGAAATTTGTCGTTTAGACACTGTAGTTGCCCCTTGTAATTTGCAAGCACTTTTTACAAGCAGCACAAATTCCACTGTTGCACCAGCAACAATACAATTTACCAATTTAACAACAACAGGAAGTGGTAATACTACTGCAAATACTTATACATGGTTTTTTGGAGATGGTACAACATCTACCGTTATGAATCCAGCGCATGTATATACACAACCTGGCACTTATAATGTATGTTTACAAGCCGTACAACATACAACAGTTCCTGGGGCGCCGCTTTGTACAAGCAACTATTGCAGCCAAATTACCATAACAAGTCCGCCGCCATGTGCGCTTGTTGCAAATTATAGTTATCATTTAGATAGTTTAATAACCGTACCAAACTCATATCATTTTACAAATACAACTACAGGACTAGCTACTACCGATTCTATTCGTTGGTCGTTTGGCGATGGTACTTTTTCTAATCAAGTAAACCCTAATCATATTTTTACCACTCCAGGCACTTATAATGTTTGCTTGCGTGTTATAAAAAGAATAAATGGTGTGCTTACCAATTGTGTAAGCGAAAAATGCTATCCAATTGTAGTTGCGCCAATAAATACATGTAACCTACAAGTATATTTTTCTAGTTTTGCCGATTCGTTACAAACAAATATTGTCCATTTTACTAATCAAAGTATTGGCTATACAGCTGGCGATTCGCTAACATGGTCATTTGGGGATGGTACATTTTCTACTGCTGTAAACCCAGTGCATACTTATGCTACAGCTGGTACTTATGTTGTTTGCTTAACCATTAAGAAAAATAATACAGCGTCGGGAACTGCACCTTGCATTAGACAATATTGCAAAACCATTATTGTTACCGTGCCATGTAATTTATTGGTAACGTATAATTATTATAAAGATAGTTCTGTAACACCAGCTGTGTATCATTTCAATAATACTACGGCTACTCTTTCTCCTACAGATTCTATTCGTTGGTCGTTTGGCGATGGTACTTTTTCTAATCAAGTAAATCCAACACACTCTTTTGCACAAGCTGGTTCTTACATGGTTTGTTTAAAAATAATAAGAAGAACTCCAAATGGAGTATTAACAAGTTGCTTTGGCGAAGTTTGTTATTTGATTGTAGTTTCGCCACCAGTAACGCCTTGTACTTTGGTTTCAAACTTTACTTGGTACATAGACAGTTTACCAACTGGTGCACTAAACGCTGTTCATTTTGCAAATACATCTACACCACTTGCAGCTACTGATTCTATACGTTGGACATTTGGTGATGGCACATCATCTAACCAGGTAAATCCAGTGCATGTGTATCAACAACCTGGTACTTATACGGTTTGTTTACGAATTATAAAAAGAAATGCTGCTGGAGCACTTACAAATTGTGTTAGAGAAATATGTAAGGTAGTAGTAGTAGCGCCAATACAAGTTTGTAATATTGTTGCAAACTTCAACTGGCATGCAGATTCTACAAATCCTAAAAATATTATTTTCACAAATACTACTATAACTACTATCGCAAATACTACTGCACTATGGAGTTTTGGAGATGGTACTACAGCTACTACATGGAACGCTACACATTTGTATGCACAGGCTGGTACTTATAATGTATGTTTACGCATACAATATGGCAATTGTGTAAATTACAAATGTATTTCTATTGCAATTGTAGCACCCCCGCCAGTTCCTACTTGTGCGCAGTTATCGCAATATCATTTTACAACAACAAACAACACTGTAGCATTTGCACCAAATTTATTTGATCCAACTGTACAATACACTTGGACATTTGGAGATAATACTGGTGCTCAAGGAGCAAACACAACACATACTTATGCAACATCTGGTTATTATACCGCTTGTCTTACTGCGTTTAGAAACAACAGTTGTGCAACTACAACTTGCAAAACAATTTACATTGCACCAAATTGTAGCAACATCACGTTAAGCATTAACGATGTTAGAGATTCGCTTGTTCCAAACAGAATTAGGTTTTCTGCATTATCAAACACAGTTACTACAAGCCAACGGTGGACAATAACAAAAATTCCAACAACTGCCACAAGCGGTACAGTAACCATTAATGGCAATAACCCAACTTATGTGTTCTTAGATTCTGGCTATTACAATGTATGTGTAAGAGCAACGTATGCTAATGGTTGTGTAAAAACGATTTGTAAAACAATACATATTACACAAAATATGCCTGGTACAAATGTGTGTACATTACAAGCATATCCTAACCCAGCCTCATCAATAGTAAATGCAATAGTTACTTTAGTACAACCTCAATTAATTAATGCTACAATTTACAACTCAACAAATGCAGTAGTAACACAAGCACAACAACAAGGCGTAGTTGGTTTAAATACCATAAGCATGAATGTTGCATCATTGCCTGCTGGCATTTATACCATAAGAGTAATATATGGCACACAAGTTTGTTATGCGCCGTTTATGAAACAATAAAAGAATTTTATGAGAATGAAAAGGGCTATCAAATTTTTTGATAGCCTCTTTTTTATTAAAATAATTTGAGTGGCCGAACAAACTTTAACATATAATATTCCAATAACAATTAAACAATATAACAGTTAAACAATTTATTACCTCCCAAACATCCTATCCATTTCCTCTTTCTTAAAACTCATGTATGTGGGTTTACCTGTAGGTGTAGCGTTAGGTGTTTCACAAGCAAACAATTCTTCGGTAAGGTTTTTCATTTCTTTTTGCGATAATGATGTGCCTGCTTTTATAGCTTGTTGAAGCGATAACGAACGCAATAATTTTTCTCGTTTACTAAACTTAAGGTCGTTACTAAAATGTTTGTATTGCTCTATTAATTTTTCTATAGCATTTGTTTCACTGGCATGGTCAACATCGGCAGGAGTGCCTTGCACTACAAAAGTATTGTTACCAAAGGGTTCTAGTTTATATCCCAATTGTTCAAGATCTGGTAACAACTCTGTAAGCATTACCGTATCTGCTGGAGCCAATTCTATTGTAGTTGGAAAAAGACTTTGCTGTGTAGCTATTGCTTTTCCAGAAATAGCATTAGCAAAACGTTCATACAAAATTCTTTCATGTGCGTTTTGTTGGTTGATGATTAAATAACCTTTATCATTTTGTACGACAATGTATGCAGAGTGCAATTGCATTAATGCGCTATGCTCTTCCGGTTTTTCCCTGTTAAAAAAAATTTTTTCAAACACAGGTGATTGAGTTGGCGAATTTGAAAAATTACTTGCATTTTCTTGCGTTGGTTTTTCATAAAAATCTTTCCAATGCGCTAATTCACTTTTCTTTTCTACAAAGTGTGCTTGATTTTTTTGTGCAAATGTTTGAAACAATTGTGATGATGATGCAGACGAACGGTGTTGTTCTGTAACAGGTTTATTCACTGCATCTAAATTTTGAATATTTGCATCCAATTCAAAATCTAAAGTAGGCGTAATGCTAAACTGAGCAAGAGCGTGCTTTACGGCACTTTGCACAAATGCATACACAATTTTTTCATCTTCAAATTTTATTTCTTGTTTGGTAGGGTGTACGTTTATGTCCAATTGTGCAGGGTCTAAATCTATAAACAAAGCATACATCGGAAAACTATCTTTCGGTATCATTTCTGCAAACGCACTCATTACCGCATGGTTGAGGTAAGCGCTTTTTATAAAACGATTGTTCACAAAAAAATATTGATCGCCTCTTGTTTTCTTTGCCGTTTCTGGTTTGCCTACAAAACCAAGTATGTCTAAATAATCTGTACGCTCTTGCACGCTTACGAGCTTTGCATTGTAATTGCTGCCAAGTATTTGTACAATACGTTGTTTGAGTGTTCCTTTTTCTAAATGAAAAACTTCTTGCCCATTAGAGCTAAGCGAAAAAAATATTTCAGGAAAAGCCATAGCCACCCTAATAAACTCATCTACAATATGGCGAAGCTCAGACGGATTACTTTTTAAAAAATTTCTACGAGCAGGCACATTAAAAAATAAATTCTTCATGGCAATGCTTGTGCCAGTTGGCGCAGCAATGGGCTCTTGTTTTTTTACAATGCTATTTTCAATTTCTATATAAATGCCAGTTTCGTCTTCGTCTCTTTTTGTTTTCAATTCTACCTGTGCTACGGCTGCAATACTTGCCAGTGCCTCCCCACGAAAGCCCATGGTCTTTATACGAAACAAATCCTCTATACTCTGAATTTTAGACGTAGCATGTCTTTCAAAAGCCATACGAGCATCGGTTTCGCTCATGCCTTTACCATTGTCTATAACTTGTATCAATGCCTTGCCAGCATCGTTTACCAACAGTTTTATTTCTGTAGCGCCTGCATCCACTGCATTTTCCAATAACTCTTTTACCGCACTAGCAGGACGTTGTATCACTTCGCCTGCCGCTATTTGATTGGCAATGTTATCGGGCAATAATTGAATAATATCCTGCAAAAAATAAATGTTTAGGGTGCAAATTTAGTTAGAGTTGGGGAGAAAGATGCTAAAAATTAATATCGAAAATGTTGAATAATTACAAATACAACCACTATCAGAATTCCAATTGTTGTAGCATTTTTATCAAATTTATATTTAGTTATACTTAATAAAATATAAATAAGCATCAGTAAAAATGCTAAAGAAATAAAAGCAAGACCAATTGAAGTATTTATAAAGCCTATATTAAATATTTTTTTATTTGAATCTCTGGTTATAGATAAGGTTTGTAATGTACCCGTTAGCGAAGAACAATTGATATTAATCGTATCTCCAACACTAACATTATTAAAAACATCGTTATTAAAATTTCTTTCTTTTCTATTCGTTTCAATCTTATATGTGCTATACCTATTCTTTATTCCAGTACGCTTTGTTTGCCGCATCTGTGTTACAATTTCGCTTTTGGTTTTTTTTGATACAAGGTAACTATCTGCAAGCATAAAAACACTGGTTAAAAGAGATAAGAAAATTATTATCCTTCTATTTTTTTCTGTAAAAAATTTATCCATATAATTGAAGGTACAAATAAAAGGAGCAAGCCCAAGCCTACTCCCTCAACAATTTATCAATACAACAATTTAAAATGCTGCACTCTTCGGATACCTCGGAAAAGGAATAACATCCCTAATATTTGTCATACCCGTTACAAATAATATCAATCGCTCAAACCCAAGCCCAAAGCCAGCATGCGGGCAAGCTCCAAAGCGGCGAGTATCTAAATAAAAATCCATTTCTTCAGTAGGAATATGCATTTCATGCATGCGTTGTGTTAGTTTATCCAAGCGCTCTTCCCTTTGGCTACCACCTACCATTTCGCCAATGCCTGGTACTAAAATATCCATGGCTGCTACCGTTTTACCATCATCATTTTGGCGCATATAAAACGATTTTATTTCCTTAGGATAATCAGTAAGTATAACAGGTTTTTTAAAATGCTTTTCTACCAAATAGCGCTCATGTTCACTTTGCAAATCTGCACCCCAAGCATCTATTAAATATTGAAATTTCTTTTTCTTGTTGTGGTTACTTTCTCTTAATATATTAATGGCTTCTGTGTATGTCAATCTTTCAAAACTATTGTCCACCACAAATTTTAATTTTTCTATCAAGCCCATTTCGCTGCGCTCATTAGTAGGCTTTTGTTTTTCTTCTTCTTCCAATCGTTGTGCAAGAAAAGCCAAATCATCTGCATTGTGCTCCATGGCATAGCCAATAATGTATTTGATAAAATCTTCTGCAAGGTTCATATTATCTTCCAAATCATTAAACGCTACTTCGGGCTCTATCATCCAAAACTCAGCAAGGTGGCGGGTTGTATTACTATTCTCCGCTCTAAACGTAGGACCAAAAGTATAGATGTCGCTAAACGCCATAGCAGCCAATTCACCTTCCAATTGTCCACTCACGGTAAGGTTGGTGCTCTTTCCAAAAAAATCTTCTTTGTAATTTATACTACCATCATCATTGCGTGGCGCAGTTCCATCGAGGGACAATGTGGTTACTTTAAACATTTCGCCAGCGCCCTCTGCATCGCTACCTGTAATGATGGGTGTGTGTATGTAAACAAAACCTCTATCATTATAAAACTTATGTATTGCATAAGCCAGGCTATGGCGCACTCTAAAAATAGCACCAAAAGTATTCGTACGCATACGTAAGTGCGCTTGCTCACGCAAAAATTCCAGACTGTGTTTTTTAGGTTGTAAAGGAAATTTTTCTGCATCGCTATCGCCCAATATTTCTATAGTGGTTGCTTTCAATTCGTACTTTTGTCCTTTGCCCAATGATGCAATTACTTGCCCCGTAGCTTTTATACAAGCCCCAGTGGTAATACGTTTCATGGTTTCATCATTCAAGCTACCAAGCTCGGCCATCACTTGTATATTATTATTGGTACTGCCATCGTTCAATGCTATAAATTGGTTGTTGCGAAACGTGCGCACCCAGCCCATTACTGTTGCTTCATAGTTAGCCGAATCGCTTTCTAGTATGGCTTTTATCTTCGTTCTTTTGTTAAACATATTTATTGTTTTGTGGCTGCAAATATAAACATAAAACAGCATGACTATTGATGTACTTATTTGAAATGTTTATTTAGGATTTTTGCCGCTTTAGTTTATCATTTTATAATAATTATTGAACGAGGGTATGGCATTAAAAGTAGCAAATGAAAAGGCAACAAAAAAAGCCGCACCATTTGGGTACAGCTTATCTTATGAGAGTTGCTTCTATTTTTATTTCTGAATCATTATCATTTTATTTATTCTTTCGTCATTGCAAATTATACTTATTTGATAAGCGCCATTTTCTAATTCATTTGTATTTATCGATTCGGTTGATTTGGTATATACAATTTTCTTATTCAAAACCAATTGCCCCAGTAAATTAGTGATGATGATATTTGCCGGTTTATTTATCATTTTTTCTTGAAATGAAATGTAAACATTGTTAGTGGCTGGTATAGGATAAATTTCAACAATAAAATTGTCGTTATATTTTATCATTCTTGTTTCGCTATAAGAAATTTTGCCAGTAGCTTCCGTCTCTTTTATCCTATAATAATTTTTTACAGAAAGTTCAGGTTTGAAATCGATAAAACTATACAATGAATTTGCGGTAGCAGATACCTCTCCAATTGTAGAGAAGTTTTGTCCTGCAACACTACGTTCTATATTAAATACCGAAGCGGTTGCTAGATTATCAACACTAAAATTTAGTACGGCGGTATTACCTGCTTTATAAGCTGTGAAGTTTACAAACTTTGTAGCTAAAACCGAAGTAAAATTCATAGTTACACTACCAGGAGTTTGGTCTTCTTTACTGGCATTATCAATACTCACAAATGGAATAACTACGTCAAGATATCCATCTACAGGATCTATTAGTATTGTCCAATTGGGACCTACGCCATTTGTAAAAGGTATCGTTATGCCAGCAATAGGCCAAGACCCACTGGTATAAAGAATGCTATTAATGGTAATGCTATTTGTATTACTTGGGAATGCCGTTATTTTAATATTAGTTATTGTGCCGCCATCATAATCTTGCGTATTTGGATTTAAACCTACATTACTAAATTGGAATAAAGAAGCTGGTACAGTTATATTATGAATTCCGTTTTGATTGTTTTGTGCAGTAAGTAAACTAACTGCGCTTTCGGGTATTCGTTGAACTCCAAAATTAATATTGGTTATATTAGCAGTACCTACATTCACAGCCAATTCGCCATTTGGTAACGCATCAGAACCAGATCCTGTACCTAAGTTATCGCCTACAAAACTCCAACCAGCTGGCAATGCTACCATTGGGTTGGTTGTTCCAATAGCATATTCATTAATAGTTATTATTACGTTTTTTGATACTAAAGTTGCGCTTTTTATGGCTTCGTCAAAGGTATAAGCACCATTCGATTTTACTTTTGCGCTATCTAATATTACGCCAGTATTGCTTACCAAATAAGCAAATAAAGAACTACTAGATATTGTTGCAATGCCAGTTCCATTAACTGTGGCATCTGTAATACCATTTACATCGTTAAATACATTTCCAGATATTGAAATTTTTTCGGCAGCGCTCAAAAAAATTCTATAAGAAGGCTGTGCTAAGTATTGTAAATTATAATAAGAAAAAGAAATCGATTTTACTGGTGCATTTGGTTCAAAATAAGCATAAGCACCTTCTGTATCGGTTGCATTTGATAAAGTTAACACCTTTGCACAAGGTGTTGGAGCATATAAAGACCCCACCAAAGTATTGGTGGCCATACTAAAACAAGGAGAGTTATTTCCTGCTGCAATATCTGCATCACCAAGGCCTTTAAACCATGTATTTATTTCTGCAATTGTAAAACTGCTTCCATCTGGTTTGGTGGCACTAATATCCACCTGGTCCACATCAATATCAAGTATTAAAAAACCCCAATTTGCCCTGTCCGTGGGTGTTGCAAAAGTAATTGTTGATATCATTGGTAGTCCTATTGGATCTCCATTATTTGCACCATGGTCATTTTGCCTAGCTTTTAAACAAGGTGTGCTTGTTGTAACTGGCGGATATTTTGCTTCCCATAAATTTGCATCTCGCATTTCATCTACCGATTGTACATTGGCTACAGAGTTTATTAGCCCATTTGCCGATGTAACCGCCCATGTAAAATTAGGGATAGCTACAGGGTTTGTAAAACTGCCGCTGCCTGAGTATGCATTTGCATTACCACCTCCGTTTATTACAATAGTATTGGGATATTTAAAAATAGGTTGTGCTAGTAAGTTTTGTGTAAATGCAACATTAAAAAATATTACAAAAAAAATAAAAGGGATAGAAATCTTGGTTTTAAAATTGTTCATAGCATTTGGTATAATATTTTTAAATCATTTCATTAAATTAATTTATCCAAAGTTTTCAACTTATGATTCGTGAAAACCTACAACAAGCAACTCATTTTTTACTTGTAATTCAATTCAAGCATTGATTAAATATTGAGTAAATATTTAGCTTCTGTTTGTAAAACGTATTGTAGATGTTTGCATTGTCATGGACAATTACCAATTTCATAAAACAGCATTATTTCATTGCCATAACTTTAAAAGAAAAAAAATTTATACTACATTTTTACTGCATAGTTAGTTTGCTATAAATAGAAACGAAAATTAATGTATTATATTGTCATAAACTTGTAAGAGTGCTAATTTTGGTTATATAATGTATTGTTTATCAGCAATTAACTGTTCTTTTAAAAGGAAATAAATTTGGTTGTATTTTTTCGGTGAGGTGCTATTTATCTGCTTGTAGTTAAATAATTTGCAGGAATAAAATTGATTATATTTCAACAAGAAAAATAAAACGATATAAAAACTAAACTGTTTTCATTGTAGATATTGAACTTAAAGCGCTTTTCTGAAATGAAAACCCAAAACTTTATAATCGTCTTTAAAATAGAATTTATGTGCGTTACCATTGCTAACATAAGCATTTAATTCGCTTACAGTACAACCCAGTTTTTTTGCATGCTCGTGTACATAATCCATCATAATTTGTCCAATGCCAAAATTTCTATATTGTGCAAGCACAGCTACATTATCTGGCTCCACATGTCTGCCATTATAAAATTTTATCAAAATCCAAAACCCACAACAAGCTACTAATTTACCATCTAGCCATACCCCAATACAATTAAATTTATTGGCTTGCATTTCTCCTAATCTTTCATCAAATAAACTTTGAGGCATACCCGGGTTTAGTTCTTCAATGAGTGGATACAATGCAGGCATGTCTTCATTATCCATTAAACCTATTGTAAATGATTTGTCTTTTATAGTGAAGGGTTTTCTTTCCATTATAATATTATTTTATTTGCTGTTGTAGTTCTCAAAATTAAATAAAATTGCTTGCACAGTCGTTCAAATTATTTTACTGTCAGCCTGAGCTTGTCGAAGGCGGTGCGCTTTATAAAAGAAGCTTTGTTTTAATATTAACCCGCCTTCGACAAGCTCAGGCTGACAGCTTTTTTTATTCAAGCTTTTTTGCCTAAGCAAATTGGTATATTTTTTATGAGTATAAAATAAATTTTGCTAATTTAAATCTTTATCGTAATATTGCAATATACAATTTAACAATGGGCGCATCTAATACAGAATTATTTACCAAAAGGCAAAACGATATTGCCAATATTATGAAAGCATTGGCACATCCTGCAAGGGTGGCCATTATTGATTACTTGCTAAAAACAAAAGAATGCATTTGCGGTGATATTGTAAAAGTATTACCACTGGCACAGCCAACTGTATCGCAGCATTTAAAAGAACTTAAAAATGCGGAGCTTATAAAAGGAAATATAGAAGGCAATGCCATTTGTTATTGTATAAACGAAAAAACATTTTTAAAATTCGAACAGTTTTTATTGGAGTTTTCTATAAAAATGGAAAAGAAAAAAAGTTGTTGCTAAAAATTATTTGTTATGAAACTATCAGAAATTAAAACAGTTCTAGCTACAGCAGAAGCAGTAAATTTTCAATTAGAAAATGGAACATCTATACCTGAGCATTTTCATGTAACCGAAGTGGGCATGATTACCAAAAAATTTATTGATTGTGGTGGCAAAGTACGAGAAGAAAAAAAAGTAAACTTACAACTTTGGGATGCCAATGATTATGAGCATAAATTAAAACCAAAAAAATTATTAGCTATTATTGCACTGTCAGAAACTAAATTGGGGATTGATGATTGGGAAATAGAAGTGGAATATCAAAACGAATCTATATCAAAATACGGATTGGATTTTAACGGAAAAGATTTTGTACTTACCACAAAACATACGGCCTGCTTGGCTTTCGATTTGTGTGGCATACCAGTTGTGCATTCGGTAATATCTGCTGCAAAAGAAGTAGCAAGATGCTGCACACCAGGTGGCGGTTGCTGCTAAAATAATTTATGAATATGGAGCATACAAATAAAACCCATTGGGATAATGTTTACAAAACAAAAAACCCAGACCAAGTAAGTTGGACACAGCCGTTCCAAAAACATCTTTGGACTTTATACATTCTTTTGGTGTAGATAAATCTGCAAAGATTATTGACATCGGCGGTGGAGATAGCAAACTAGTAGATTATTTATTGGATGAAGGTTTTGAAAATATTACGGTGCTTGATATTTCTAAAAACGCTTTAGCAAAAGCAAAAAAACGACTGGGTACTAAAAGTAAAAATATTGAGTGGATAGTGGGCGATATTACAAAATTTAAACCTACAACATCATATGATGTATGGCATGATAGAGCAACCTTTCATTTTTTAACCACAGCAGAAGATATTGCAACATATATGGATACTGCTAGAAAAGCCGTAGTAGGCTATCTAACCATTGGTACGTTTTCGGAGAAAGGACCTGATAAATGTAGCGGATTAGAAATAAAAAAGTATAGTGAGGAAAAACTATCGGTAGAATTACAAAATGGTTTTGATAAAATACGTTGTATTACCGAAGATCATATTACGCCTTTTGATACAAGACAACATTTTTTATTTTGTAGTTTTAAAAGGCATTTAAGTTAGCTTTAAGTGGAAATAAAATCAATACTAGAAAACAATTATCCTGCCATTGCAGAAATATATTTGCAAGGTATAGCTACTGGGCATGCTACATTTCAAACAGAGGCACCTGAGTGGGATGCATGGGATAAAGGTCATTTATCTTTTTGCAGACTTGCAGCATTTGAAGATGAAGAAATTCTAGGGTGGGCAGCACTTTCGCCAGTATCATCTCGTTGTGTATATGGTGGCGTAGCAGAAGTAAGCATATATGTAGCTAGCAATGCAAGAGGAAAGGGTATTGGAAAAAAACTATTTGCGCAGCTTATAAAAGAGAGTGAAGCAAATGGATTGTGGACATTACAATCGGGTATTTTTCCTGAAAATATTGGCAGCATAAAAATGCATGAGGATATGGGTTTTAGAAAAATTGGTTACAGAGAAAAAATTGGAAATATGAATGGCGTTTGGAAAGATAATGTAATAATGGAAAGGAGAAGTAAAATTGTAGGATTATAAAAAAAATCATGAAAAAAATATTAGTGCTTTGCACAGGCAATAGTTGTCGCAGCCAAATAGCAGAGGGGTATCTAAAATATTTTGCCGGCAACAAAGCCAAAATTTATAGCGCCGGTATAGAAACACATGGCGTAAACCCTCGTGCCATTGCTACCATTAAAGAAGATGGTATTGATATTTCGCAGCATACATCAAACAATATAGAAGAATACAGAAATATAGATTTCGATTTTGTAATTACTGTTTGTGATAATGCTAAGGAGCGGTGTCCTATCTTTCCTAACAATGCAAGGAAGTTCCATTACAATTTTCCTGACCCTGCAAAAGCAACAGGTACAGAAGAAGAAATTTTGGAAGAATTTAGAAGCGTAAGGCAAATAATTAAGAATTATTGCGAAGAATTTGTAAATGTTAACTTATAGCTCGTTCTAAAACGAGCTATCCTGAGATTTTATCTCAGGAAAATTTTTAAAACGTCTTGAGATAAAATCTCAAGACAGCCCAGAGATGAAATCTCAAGACAGCCCACTATAAAAAATCAATCTTCAACAAGCCACATTGTTTTCCATAATAATAATCCCTCGCACTACTGTATAAATATGCTTCTGCATTGGTTACAATACCTGCTGTTACTGGATTATTATGAATATATTTCATTTTTTGTTCCGTAAAATTTTCGCTCCACATTTCTTTCGGGTGATTATCTTGCTGCCAAAATTGATGCTCTGTATTTCTTGAATTGGATTGACCATGCTTTCTAAAAATATCTATCATCCAATTTCTTCTACTTTCTTTTGGGTTATTTTTTATAGCATCAATTATTTTCTTTGCTGTAAACTTCTTAAAATCTCTGAGAATATCGCTTGGGTTGTTATTTGTAGCTGATATTGCCAAGTGAATATGGTTACTCATTATACACCAAGCATGAAGCAATAACCCTTTCTCATTTTGACAATAACGAAGGCTTTCTACAATGATATCACAATACATTTGCCTTGTAAAAACATCTACCCAATCCACAACTGCAAATGTTACAAAATGAACACCTTCTTTATTTCTTATTTTGTAGCCAGCATCACCCATAATTTTTATTTTAAAAGTAATAAATATTTTTATTACTCCTGAGATAAAATCTCAGGATAGCCCAGATAAAATCTCAGGATAGCGTCGTTTCTAACATATTATTTTTTATCTTGCTGCAATAATGAATTTGCTCTCCAAATCAATATCATTTGTAGCACGCTTGAGGTATAAGCGTATTCACAATTGGATAAACCATCCAGCTGAGGCGCAGCATGATGTTTTGCAAAGCCTCATTAGCGACGCTCAATACACCGTGTTTGGTAAAAAATACAATTTTGATAAACTTTTTACAATAAAAGAATTTAAACACCGTGTACCCTTACATGAGTATGATGATATGCGCCCATACATAGAGCGCATGATGCATGGCGAAGAAAATGTATTGTGGAATGCGCCAGTAAATTGGTTTGCAAAAAGTAGTGGCACATCAAACGATAAAAGCAAATTTATTCCAGTAAGCGAAGAAAGTTTAAAAGAAAATCATTTTCAAGCTAGCAAGGATGTACTTACAAAATACTATACCAATTTTCCAAGTAGCGATTTATTAACTGGCAAAGGTTTGGTTGTTGGTGGCTCTCATCAAATAAGTCAATTGAGCGAAGATGTTCAGTGCGGCGATTTGAGTGCTATACTAATGCAAAACTCGCCATTTTGGGGACAATGGTTGCGCACACCAGAATTGAGTATTGCCTTGCTGGACGAATGGGAAAATAAAATAGAAAAGCTAGCACAAACCACAGCTGAAGAAAATGTAACAAGCCTTGCAGGCGTTCCCACATGGACACTACTACTGCTCAAAAGGATTTTAGAAATTAAAAAGAAGAAAACCATTGCAGAAGTGTGGCCAAATTTAGAATTGTATATTAATGGCGGTGTATCATTTGTACCATACCGAAAACAATTTGAAGATATAATAGGAAAAAAAATAAATTTTTTAGAAATATACAATGCTAGCGAAGGCTTTATTGCAGCTCAAGAAAAACCTGACGATGAAGGTATGTTGTTGTTTACCGAACACGGCATTTTTTATGAATTTATGCCTGTGGAAGAATATGGCAAACCACAACCTAAAACAATTGGGCTTACAAAAGTAAAACTGAATACAAATTATGCCATTGTAATAAGCACCACTGGTGGTTTGTGGCGCTATATAATGGGTGATACTGTAGAGTTTACTTCGCTAAATCCGTACAAAATAAAAATAACTGGCAGGCTAAAACATTATATGAATGCTTTTGGCGAGGAAGTTATTATAGATAACGCCGATAAAGCTATTGCAACTGCCGCAGCTAAAACAAATGCCATTGTAAAAGATTATACCGCTGCACCTATTTATTTTACAGAAAAAAGTAATGGTGCACACGAATGGCTGATAGAATTTGATAAAGCACCAGAGGATATAGATGTATTTATACAAGAAATGGATGCTGCTTTAAAAAATGTAAATAGCGATTATGAAGCCAAGCGACAAAAAGATATTGCGCTTCGTATGCCTGTAGTACATGTAATGCCAGAGGGAACATTTACAGAGTGGCTTCGCAGCAAAGGTAAAGTGGGTGGGCAACATAAGGTGCCAAGGCTTAGTAATGAAAGGAAAATTGTGGAAGAAATAAAGAAAATGATTTCTTAAAAACAAATGGTTATTTTTGATTTTAAAATAAAAAAGTAAATGAAATTACTAGAAAATAAAACCGCCATCATTACAGGAGCAGCAAGAGGCATTGGCGAAGCAATAGCAATAAAATTTGCAGAGCAAGGTTGTAATATTGCCTTTACGTATGTGAGCGATAGCAGTATAGAAAAAGCAAATGCATTAGAAGCTAAACTGGCTGCACATGGCGTAAAAGCAAAAGGTTATAAAACAAATGCTGGTGATTATGCAGCTTCGGAGATTTTTGTGAATGATGTTATAAAAGAATTTGGACAAATAGATATTTGCGTAAACAATGCAGGCATATCGAAAGATAATTTGCTGATGCGTATGACACCCGAGCAGTGGGATGATGTGATGACGGTGAACCTAAAAAGTGTGTTTAATATTACTAAGCAAGTTATTCGCCCAATGATGAAAGCTCGTAGCGGTAGCATTATAAACATGAGTAGCATCATTGGCGAAACTGGCAATGCAGGGCAAAGCAGCTATGCGGCAAGTAAGGCAGGCATAATTGGTTTTACAAAAAGTATAGCCAAAGAAATTGGCAGTAGAAATATTCGTTGCAATGCCATAGCACCGGGTTTTGTAGAAACTGATATGACCAGTTATTTGCAAGAAGGTGAAGCTGCTGAAAAATACAAAGCTTCTATACCGCTTGGCAAATTTGCAACTGGAGAAGATATTGCAAATGCTGCATTGTTTTTAGCAAGCGATATGGGTAGTTATATTACAGGGCAAACGATAAGTGTTTGTGGTGGCTTAAACATTTAATTATGATAACCATTGTTTCATATAAAGAAGAATACAAAGAACATATTAAATCATTAAACTACGAATGGTTAGAAAAATATTTTTCAGTAGAGCCTAATGATGTAATACAATTATCGAACCCGAAAGAAGAAATACTAGACAAAGGCGGTAAAATATTTTTTGCTTTAAATAATGATGAAGTAGTAGGAACTGTATCGTTGCTAAAAGTGAGCGACGAAGAATACGAATTGGGAAAAATGGCTGTAACTGAAAAATACAAAAGTGCTGGCATAGGTAAAATGCTTATGACGCATTGTATTGAAGAAGCAAAAAAATTGAAAGCAAAAAAGTTAAGCCTGTTTTCAAACACAAAATTAGAAGCTGCTATACATGTATATAGAAAATATGGTTTTGTAGAAGTGCCATTACCACCAGAAATACATTATGTGAGAAGTGATATTATGATGGAGAAAATGTTGTAATCACTCCCCACACTCCCCACAAACTCCCGTAACCACCATCGCCGATTGTTGTTTCGTAAAATGCTGTGGCAATTTTACATTAGGCACTGTTACATCATCTAGGCAAATGGTTTTATCGCAATGGCTACAAATAAAATGCACATGGTCGTCGTAATGATGACCCTGCTCACAATTGTGTTTGCATAATGCATACAAAATAGAATTATCTGTTGTAGGTATTTGATGTATGATACCTTTTTCTACAAAAGTTTGTAGCGTACGATATACAGTTACTCTATCGAAAGTATTGGATGTATTTTTTTCAATATCGGCATGTGCCAATGCCCCATCAGTAGCTAAGAAAAGATCTAAAATCTTTTTCCTACTATCGGTTACACTTAATCCTGATTGGCGTAAAATATCTGGTTGTGTTTGCATATTTTTTTATTCTCGTCATGAATTTTTTTATTGCCACGAATGGCACGAATTTACACGAATAAAAACCCATTCGTGAAAATTCGTGTAATTAGTGGCTAAAAATTACTTTGTGGTTTCAAAATAATATGTTGTAGATTTTATGTTGGCGAATTACTAAACCCTGTCATAAATCTTGTATGATCTACTTTTTCTTTCATCACACTTTTTATATCTAACAACAATTTTTGTATTTCATCTTCTTTCAACCCGTCGTAAATACCACGCACACGGCGGTACCTATCCACCAATGCAAAAAATTGTGTGTGTATAAATTGGTCGGCTATATTTTGGGTACTATCTGGTTTTTGATTGTCTATAATATATCCATGCCTTGCCATTTTATACAACGAATCTTTGCTGCCTGTTACAAAATTCCAATTGGTATTTTGTAAATTTTGTGTAATAGGCCCATTGATCATAGTATAAACGCCATCATCATTTTTTACTAACAAGGCATTTATCATTTTTTGCTCGTATGCTTTTAAAACTGGTACACTATCTGCCTCGGGCATGCAGGTATGTGAGATAATCATAAAATCATTTTTGTCTTTATACGCATCATACACACGACGCATGTTGGCATTCATTTTTGGACAAATGCCTGCACAAGTTGTAAAAAAATATTCTACCACATATACTTTATCATCGGTTTCTTTTTGCGAAATGGTTTTCCCATCTTGGTTTACAAAACTGAATGCTGGCACTACAGGGTTTATAACGCCTAATGACGATGCGCTAAAATCATAATCCTTCATTACAAATGCAAAAAACACTGCTAATAAAACAGCGAAGAAAATAATATAGAACCAAGATTTTTTACTCATTTTATTGAATTGACAGCAGACAACGTACAACAGACCACAGAAATCTCTGCGTAATCCTCTTTGTCTCTACCTCTCTGCGGTGAAAAACAAAGTTACGTACCAATTTACAAACCAGTTTTATTATTTGCAACAATATTGCAAAAATTATTACCTTTGCTTCTCACATGAATATAAAAGTAAATTGGGATGGATTAGGAATAGCTACATCGCTTGCTTGTGCTATACATTGTATTGTGCTACCGCTAGTGCTTACTAGCCTTCCTTTGTTTGGTATTAACATTGTACACAACCATTTGTTTGAGTGGGGCATGATTATACTTGCCTTTTGTATTGGGGTGTACGCATTGTTGCATGGGTACAAAACGCACCATAAAAATATGTTACCAGTATTACTTTTTACTGCCGGTTTTATTTTATTGACCGCCAAGCAATTTTTTTTATCTGTAGAAAATTATTTTGTAGTACCAGCAGTTATACTAATTATTAGTGCACATTACTACAATTATACTTTGTGTAGAAAAAGCAAATGTGCTTCTCCCCATCATGCGCATTAGTTTAACTCACTAAGGCGTTAACGAAAAAAGTTGCACAAAGGTTAATATGTATAACTATTTTCAATTTTTTATACTATTTTCAAATAAAAATTATCATGAAAAAATTATTTATAATACTTCTAACCATTTTTTTTTCATTAAATGCATTTTCACAATCTGTAGATGAGCAAATGATAAAGGATGCAATGAACGAACAATTAAAGGCATGGAATGCTGGTGATATTGATAGATATATGGAAACATATTGGCATAGCGATTCGCTTATGTTTATTGGTAAAAGTGGTCCTACTTACGGCTGGGAAAAAACAAAAGCGAATTACAAAAAAGGATATCCCGATACTGCTGCTATGGGTAAATTAGATTTTGAAATTATAAATATGAAACGCTTATCTGTTATATATTTTAGCGTAGTTGGTAAGTGGCATTTAAAAAGAAGTATTGGCGATATAGGCGGTGCTTTTACTTTGCTGTTTAAAAAAATAAAAAAGAAATGGGTAATTGTGCAGGATCATAGTAGCTAATAAATGAATGTGCAGATTTGCAAATGTGAAAATATGCAAATAGTAAGTGCAAGATGTTTTAAGGAAATTAAAGATTAAATTATTGGAAATGTTTGATTAAAAGAATAAACCTTATTGGGCTATTTGCACATCTGCACATTTTCCTATTTTCTAATTTATATCAATCTCCTTCCACTTCTTCTTAAAGTATTTAAAAAGAAAATAACATCCTATAATAAAAATGATGTAGTAAATAATATTTGAAATACTTGGGGTTGTTTCAAACAAGCCATATTTAAGGTAAATGCCAAAAAAAATATTTATCAAAAACCATAAGATTATTGAAGAGGCTGTTTGCATGATTAACACTAAAAAATTTCTTGTTTCTTCTTCCATTCCCATAGAGCGAATTTATTTAATTAAAAGCGCATTAAAATCACTGCTATCGCCATTAAAAACATTAAAGTCCACATTTGTTCTTATGCCCGTTACATGGCCGCTTTCGCTGTGTTGCCAAAAAATCCAATTGCGGTCTATCCGAGGTTTATCTTTTACTAAATAATGTGCTACCCATAGCGGATAATCATCGAACCTATTGGCTAAAAAATTTTTGTAAAAATCGGCGTTGCAATAAATGATGGGTTTTACATTGTATTTTTTTTCTACCATGTTAAGCCAATCTGCCACTCGTTGCTGTAAATCTACAATAGATGCTCCATTTACTTGCTCTACATCTAACACAGGCGGCAAATCTCCTTTTTTTAATTTTACAGTTTCTATAAAATTAACCGCTTGTAGTTTGCCACTTTTGGATGCATTAAAAAAATGATAAGCCCCTCTAGCTACACCAGCTTCTTTTGCAGATTCCATATTATCTCTATATTCATCATCTACCATACTTATACCTTCGGTAGCTTTTATAAATGCAAAACCAATAGCAATTTTTTTTACTTGCATTCCTTTTACCAATTTCCAATCTACATCCTGTTGATGGTGGCTTACATCTATACCATGTATTTTATAATTGGTAGGAATATCAATACCAAATTCGCTATAATGCACAAAACCGGCTTTAAAAAAATGTTCTCGTATGTAAAATGTAGCTGCGGCAAGCAATGCCATAATTATTATTGGCATTAATATTTCTCTTCCAAAATGCTTCATTTTCTTACCCATAAATGCTATTAGTATTTGAATGCAATATTAAGTATAATGATGCATTGCTAAATTTTTTTGTAAGTAAATTGTTTGCATTTATTATTGTTAAATCTCAATCCAACAAAAAATCTAAACGCTAAAATGAGCCATTTAAATATTCAATCGGATTTAGAAAAAACATTTTCTTCCATCCCTGCGGTGTTTTATCTAAACGCCAAAGGTAAGGCAGCATCGAATAAATTGAATAATGCAAATGTGATGATTTACCTTTTGCGTTTCCTGTAGTGCCAACCTTGCCAATAATTTCTCCTTTACTAACCCAAGAAAATGTACATGCATTTATTTCTTTTAAATGTGCATAATAATGTAACCGCCATTTTGAACCAAGTACAAGTATAATATTTCCGCCCAATTCATTTTGTCCAGTTTTAATAACCAAGCCAGTTGTAGCTGATGTAACGTTTGTGCCTTCGCTTGCAAAAATATCTACGCCTTTATGCGTTACTGATTTGCCCCAAGGATAAAACCAAAATGAATTTTGAGCATAACTATTTTTAGAAGCACCTTCAACAGGAATTGAAAAATTTTGTGGAATGAATAATCCTATAAGAACAATAATCAATAAAGCAATCGTTATTATTTTGAAAGTTTTCAATTAATAATGGTTAATGATTAAATGATTATTAGGCTGTAAAATAATATTACAAAGGCTATAAAAATTAAATAATATACCCATTTAACAATTAATTACCTAACAAACTGCTTGGTTATTGTTTTACCACCCGAAATAACTTTTACTACATACACACCTCTTGCCCAGTTGCTCATGGCTATATTTACTTGAGCTATGCCATATGTAAGTGAAATGTTTTGATGGTATATACGTTGTCCTATTTTGTTGTAAATAGCTATAGTTGCGGTTTCATCATTAAAATCGTGTAATGAAATTACAAAAGGATTGGTGATAGGATTTGGGTAAATATCAACCCCACCTTCGCCATTATTAGGCGGTGGTGGCGGCGTACAACTTCCATCACTCACATCCGTAGTTTTTTCTGTAGTATTGTTTTTTGTTACCAGCCACAAACCAGGATCCACCAAAACAGTATCTGCCTTAAAACCAAGAGAGCGAATATAAGTTTCTCCATTTGTATTATTGTCTAACACAATAACTTTTTCTTGCGTTGCATTTTTAAATTTTAACGCTACTGGCAATTTAAAAAATGATGTTACGCTAGGCATTGATGTAGTTTGTGACAATTTAATATTTACACAATTAGTATCTAGCACATTCCATTTTACTTGATAGCTCGGAAAGCCCTGCCCAGTGTACCATTGGTCAAAAAAGTACGTAAGATTTTTTCCGCTTTCTGCCTCCATATTTCTTTTAAAATCTGCAGTAGTAGCATTACCATAAGCTAAAGCTGGGTCTTGCTGGTATCTTCTCATTGCTTTAAAAAACACATCATTGCCAACAATAAATCGTAGCATAAATAATAAATAACTGCCTTTGTTATAACTCAATCTGCCACTAAAAATTTGACTTAAGCTTGTAGTATCTTGCACTTTTACTGTGCCGCCAGGTTGCGATGTAATGCTATTAATTAAATTTTTTCTGTAGGTTAATGAATTAGCAGGATATTTTATTTCTAAATGCGAATAACCAAGGTAAGTTGCAAAACCTTCGTTTAACCAAATATCTTCCCAGCTATTGCAAGTTATTTTATCGCCAAACCATTGGTGCGCTAGCTCATGCGCCATTAAGTATTCGCCTGTGTTTACAATAAAGGAGTTTGTTTGATGCTCCATACCTCCACCCCATCCAAATTGCACATGTCCATATTTTTCATTTATAAAAGGATATGGACCAAAATTATTATGAAAGTATTTCATTGCGTCAAACACCAATGGGGTATTGGCTTGCCATACTGTTACATTTTCGGGATAACAATAAGTAAGCATAGGCAAATTAACAGCTCCCAGCATTACACTGTTATTGAACGTAACATAATTGGTTACCGCCATACAAACCAAATACGATGCTATAGGGTAACGATGTTTCCAATGCGCTCGTGTTTTATTTCCTGGCAAAGCTGTTTCAGATTGCAACAAACCATTACTTGCTGCTTTATAAATATCAGGATTTGTTATAAAAAGATCTACAGAATCTGCTTTATCATTTATACCATTTTTGCATGGCCACCAATCACGAGAGCCGTAAGGCTCACTAAGTGTCCACATTACAGGCGTACCTGTATGTACATCTTGTATGAATGAACCAAAGCCAGAATTGTTGGGTACACCTTTATACCAAATGCTTACGGAATCTAAAACACCTGTATTTATTGTTATAGGAAAATTTATTTGAACCGTATTAGTTGTTTGCGAAAAAGTATAAGCTGTATTTATATTTTTGATACTATCTACCGTAAGGGTGTTCATCAAATCTAATGTAATAGTAGCGGAAGATGATGTTATTATAAAATACACCGTTACTTTTCCATTAATGTATCGAACAGCAGGATCTACTTCCCATTCGCATCTATAATATTTTACATCAAAATTATCTGAAGCAAAAGTTCTTGCAGAAAATCCATTAAACCTATTTTGATGTGCTTGCATTTCCATACGAGCAATGGATTCTATATCATCCTTTTCTTGAGCAAAACAAATATTTGCAGAAAGAAATAAAAGTAACAAAATGTGTTTCATAACTAATATTTACAATATTGAAAATGATAACGTTTTTGCAAAGATAATATTATGTAGGAAGCTAACCTCTACCTATATTTAACTGAAAATAAAAAATAAGTTTTCCTTTTTGTAGCTTTCTTATATATTTAGGCATCCTTTTTTGATTAAATCCCTAAAGCCTACAGCTTATTCCACTATCATCAACTTCGCATAATTCAACATTATCTTCTTCTCCCCATTTGTTTCAAAATTTATGGTAGCAATAGGGTTATGCGCCGCACCTTCCATTTTTGCTATTATGCCAAAGCCAAATTTTTGGTGTTCTACTTTTTGACCCTCGGCTAAGTCAGTAGTATTGCTTGCTACAAAATTATCTGAAATGGTATGCTCTTTTGTTTGTGGCCTTGCAGGTGTAGCATATGCAGGCTTAGCAGCTTCTTTTTTTGCAAACATACTACCTTGGCTGCCGCCAGTGTTTTCAAAACCTCTGCCCATGCGCTCAAATGCACTACCACGGTTGCCTGCGCTCGATGCATTGTTTCTTGCAGCTGCACCAGCATAACTTTTATCTAAATTATCTTCGGGCATTTCATCTATAAATCTGCTCGGTTCATTTTGTTGCAATTGCCCAAAACGATATCGAGCATTGCTATAACTCAAATACAATTTTGCTTTAGCTCTAGTTATTGCCACATAAAATAAACGTCGTTCTTCTTCCAATTCTTCTCTTGTATTTATTGCCATTGCATTAGGGAAAAGTGTTTCTTCCAAGCCACCAACAAACACCACAGGAAACTCCAAACCCTTTGCCGCATGTATCGTCATTAGTTTTACCACATCTTGGTTTTTATCATCGCCTTGGTCGGCATCGGTTAGTAAAACGATTTGTTGTAAATATCCACCCAAACTTTTGTCGCCCACTTCACCATCCTCCTCATTCATGGGTGTTTCGGTAAATTCTTTTATAGAGTTGAGCAACTCCTGCACGTTCTCATATCTGGCTAAACCTTCTGTCGTTTTATCGTTAAACAATTCTTTTACCAAACCGCAATTTTTGCCCACTAAAAATGCTAAATCATACGCATTCTTTTTCGGCATTTCGCTTTGAAACATTTTTATCATCGTTACAAAGTTGTCTATCGCTTCCAACGTGCCAGCTTTAAAACCATACATCGCAGCATTGCAAGCCACATCCCACATGCTTAGGTTTTGCTCATTGGCAAACAATACCATTTTATCTATCGTTGTTTTCCCAATAGCACGTACAGGATAATTAATAATTCTTTTCAGCGCCTCTTCATCTCTTGGGTTAACTACAATGCGTAAATAACTCAACAAGTCTTTTACCTCTTTTCGTTGGTAAAAACTTACGCCCCCGTATATGCGATACGCAATGCCCATTCGCCTTAGGCTCTCTTCAAAACTTCTACTCTGTGCATTGGTTCTGTATAAAATAGCAAAGTCTTGGTTAAAATAATGGTTGCGCAATTTATTTTCTTGAATAGCATCTGCCACCATTTTCCCCTCGTCGTTATCCGTCATAGTACGCACGAGTTTTATTTTTTCGCCTTGGTCGTTATCGGTAAATAAATTCTTTTCTATTTGCCCTTTGTTGTTCGCAATAATTTGGTTGGCTACACTCAATATATTTTTGGTACTTCTATAATTTTGCTCCAGCTTCACCACTTTTACATCGTCATAATCTTTTTCAAATTGCAAAATATTTTCTATCGTTGCCCCTCTAAAACTATAAATACTTTGTGCATCATCGCCCACCACACACACGTTCTCGTGCATAGCACCTAGGAGCTTTACAATTTCGTACTGTGCCGTGTTGGTATCTTGGTACTCATCTATCATGAGGTACTTAAATTTCTTTTGATACTTACTTAAACTTGCAGGAACATTTTTTAAAAGTATATAAAACTTAAACAACAAATCATCAAAATCCATGGCGCCGTTTTTATAACAACGCTTGGCATATGCATCATAAATTTGACCAATCATGGGGCGGTTTGCACGAGCATCTTCTTGCTGCAATGCATAATCGTTGGCATATTCCGCAGGGCCTACGAGTGCATTTTTTGCAGAAGAAATTCTATTGTACACCACATTTGCTTTGTACTGCTTATCATCCAAATCCATTTCTTTTATAACCGTTTTTACCACACTCTTTGCATCGTCGGTATCATAAATGGTAAAGTTGCTTGGGTAGCCAATGTTGGGTGCTTCGCTGCGTAATATACGTGCAAACACACTATGAAAAGTACCAATATATAAATTTCTTGCTTCGCTATTGCCCAAAATACGCTCCACCCTTTCCTTCATTTCTTTGGCGGCTTTGTTGGTAAACGTAAGCGCCAAAATATTAAAAGCATCCACATTATGGTGGCTCATCAAATGCGTAATTCTTGTAGTAAGCACTTTTGTTTTTCCGCTACCCGCACCAGCAATAATCATTATCGGCCCGTCTTTGTGCAGCACCGCTTCTCTTTGCGGCTCGTTCAATTCATCTAAATAATTCGGCATTTTGCAAAGATAAATTTTAATGGTGGGATTTGGAAAAGAGTTACGGGTTTTATGAATTGCTTGGCCTTTATGAATTGCCTCGGCCTTTAGGCCGAGGATTTATGTAAATCTATAAATGGGACTTTAGTCCCGATGGCAATATTCAGTTTTGGGCTAAAGCCCTTTCATTATACATTCTTTACCCCTGTGCTAAAGCACAGGGCAATACAAGAGTGCAGTAAATTTAAAATCCATTTGGGGCTGTGGGCTTAAAACCATTGTTCATTTTTTATTTTTTAATATGGCGAAGCATTGAACACTCCAAAAAAATTTCAACCCGTGAATAATTGTCACGGGTTGGAAAATAAATGAGTTGACTACAAATTGTAGTCAACTGAAATTTGTAAAACATATTAACCGTACGATAATTTCGTACAGTTGAAGTGTAAGTTTACTTAATTTAAAATCTCTAAAGAAAATGATTCAGTAGTACGAAAAAATCGTACTACTGAAATTCATCAAATCAATTCGGTTGTCCGTTAAAATCGGACAACTGAATTAAATAGAGCTTGTTACAAATTGTAACCAACTGTCCGATAATTTCGGACAGTTAAAATAATTTACCTTGCACCCACAATCATCCACCATGGCCAAATCATTTTCACATTTTATAGCAATAGCATTTTTACTAGCAATAGCAGCTTGCTCATCACACAAACAAACAGGCAAACCTGCCATCGTAAAAACCAACGAGTTTCAAACTGCCAATTTACCTGCACCATATGCTACAGGTTCTAATAGAAAAATAAGTAATGTAATAGGCTGGGAAGAAAACGAAAAACCCATTGCGCCAGCAGGTTTTACAGTAAGTTTATTTGCAAAAGGATTGGATAACCCTCGTTGGATTTATATTGCCAAAAATGAAGATATTTTTGTTTCAGAATCTGCATCGTCTGTAGATAAAAAAATAAAAGAAACAGGTGTAAAAGTTGTAAGAAAAAAAGGCGAGGAAAAAAATGGTAAAAGCGCCAATAGGATTTCGCTTTTTAGAGATGCGGATAAAAATGGCAGCTACGAAAGCAAATTTATTTTTGCTACCAATTTAAATCAACCCTTGGGAATGCTTATACTCAAAAACCATTTTTATGTAGCCAATACCGATGGAGTAGAAATGTATCCATACAATATTGGCGATACCGCATTGGCATTAGAAGGAAAAAGAATTACAGAATTATCTGCAGGCGGTTACAACAACCATTGGACAAGAAATATTATTGCAAACGAAGCTGGTACAAAAATTTATGTTAGTGTTGGCTCAAGCAGCAACAATGGCGAAAATGGTATGGAGAATGAAATACGCCGTGCAAATATTTTAGAAATAAATACAGATGGAAGCGGCGAAAGAATTTATGCAGCAGGGCTTAGAAACCCCGTGGGTATGGATTTTGAGCCTACTACAAAAACCCTGTGGACGGCGGTAAACGAAAGGGATGACTTAGGCGATGAGCTTGTGCCAGATTATATTACGAGTGTAAAAGATGGCGGTTTTTATGGTTGGCCGTATGCATATTTTGGTAGCAACCCAGATCCCCGAATGAAAGATGACCCACACACTGAGCTTGTAAATAAAACAATTGTACCAGATGTGTCCCTGGGTTCACACACAGCTTCGCTTGGTTTGGCTTTTTACAACAAAAATAATTTTCCAGAAAAATATAGAGGCGGTGTTTTTGTGGGGCAACATGGTTCTTGGAATCGTTCTCAATTTTCAGGTTACAAAGTCGTATTCGTTCCATTTGCCAATGGTAAACCTTCGGGGCTTCCAGAAGATTTTCTTACAGGGTTTATTGTATCGCCAAATAAAAATGAAGTAAGAGGCAGGCCTGTGGCAGTGGCGGTAATGAAGGATGGCTCTTTACTAGTAACAGACGATGGAGCAGATATAATTTGGAAAATAACTGCTAACTAAATCAAAGACATCTCTAATAATTACCTTTTCCTCTCTTTTGGAGAGGAATTAAAGGAGAGGTTAAAATAAAACGAATTATTAGAGATGTCTTTAATAAAACAACTTATTTTCGCCGCACAAATAAAAACAAACAA
>JAYTLA010000175.1:0-16136 GCA_043729825.1 Ferruginibacter sp. | reverse complement strand
GGTTTTTTAATGTCGTAGTTCAATTGGTTAGAGTCCCTACAGAATGTAGGGATGATTCTGAGGGTCGGGGGTTCGAGCCCCCTCGATTACCCATTTATTAAGCCTTTTAGTAGATTCTGCTAAAAGGCTTTTTTAATAATATACCCTCTAAAAGTAGCCGTTTGGCAATTGCCAACTGCTCAGTTGCCTACTGGTACCCCTCGTTTAACAAAAAATTATTACCGTTTATCTATACAATTAATCTTAAAACTTCATTTTATCGTTAATTTTACTATATGCAACAAATTGCAGCATTTATGATGAGTAAAAAATTTATACCTGTGGTACTTGTACTGGTATGTGCAAGCCTATTTATTGCGTTCAAATCTCAAGGTAAAAATGAGAGGCAAGGCGATGAAAATCCAAAAACAAAGCACGCAAAAATTCTTAGAAACGTTGGCATTTTATTAGAAGAAGGGCATTACAGTCCTAAAAAGATTGATGATGCTTTTAGTAAGGCTGTGCTCAAAAGATTTGAAGAAGATTTAGATGGAGAAAAAAACGTTTTTTTTCAAACCGATATTGATTCATTAAAAAAATATGAAAACAGTATCGATGATGAAATACATGGAGAAGAGCTAAAATCTTTTTACGCAGTAAACGATTTGTATTTAAAAAGACAAAGCGAAGTAACCAATTTGTATGTTAGTATTTTAGCAAAACCTTTCGATTTTACAATAGATGAATCTGTAGAAATGGATGCAGATAAATTATCTTTTCCAAAAAATGAAGCGGAGCGTACAGAAATGTGGAGAAAGCGTATGAAATTTATGACGCTTAGTAAATACGCTGATTTATTAGAACAAAGAACTAAAGGTAAAGGGAAAAAGGATTTCGTATATAAAGCAGACAGTACTTTAGAAAGAGAAGCTAGAGAAGCTATAAAAAAACAAATGGATCGCTATACCACTACCAAAAAAAGTAGAGAAACGATGGACGAAAATTTTAGCGTTTTCGTAAATGATATTGCTGGTAGTATGGATCCGCATACCGATTATTTTGCACCAGTGGATATGCGAAGTTTTAACGAATCTATGAAAGGAAGTTTTTATGGCATAGGCGCACAATTGAAAGAAGAAGATGGGAAAATAAAAATAACTAGTTTGATTAGCGGAATGCCAGCTTGGAGAAGTGGCGAGATAAAAGAGAATGATGAAATAATAAAAATAGCGCAAGGAAAGGGCGAAGCCATTGACGTAACTGGTTATTCTGTGCCAGATGCGGTAAAGCTTATACGTGGTGCTGAAAAGGGTTCTGAAGTAAAACTTACTATTCGTAAAGTAGATGGGAGCATAAAAGTAGTTTCATTATTGAGAGACGAAATAAATATTGAAGAAACATTTGCTAAGTCAGTAATCATAAACAGCGACCATAAGATTGGGTATATTTATTTACCAGAATTTTATGCAGATTTTCAAAAACCTGATGGACCAAGATGTGCGAAAGATGTGGCTAAAGAAATTGAAAAATTGAAGAAAGAAAATGTGGAAGGGATTGTATTAGACTTAAGAGATAATGGTGGAGGCTCTTTATATGATGTGGTACAAATGGCAGGTTTGTTTATAGAAGATGGGCCAATAGTACAAGTAAAAAGTAGAGATGATAAACCAACTATATTAAGGGATAGAGATAAAACAGTACAATATACAGGGCCGCTAGCAGTAATGGTAAATGAAAGAAGCGCTTCTGCATCTGAAATATTTGCCGCTGCTATACAAGATTACAAAAGAGGAATAATAATTGGTAGCACTAGCAGCTATGGCAAAGGGACTGTACAAAGAGCTATACCGCTTAATCCTGAAAATGAAAGTATATTGCAAAGTGCTTCAAATAAATCAGAAGATTTAGGTTCACTAAAACTTACATTGCAAAAATTTTACCGTATAAACGGTGGCGCTACACAAATAAAGGGCGTAACGCCAGATGTAGTATTGCCAGATGGTATGGAGTACATAAAGTTTCGTGAAAAAGATAATAACTATGCTTTGAAGTGGGATGAAATACCACAAGTGGAATATAAACCTTGGGTAAGTACTTCAGATATTAGTTCTGTAATTGCAGGTGCCAATGCAGAAACTTTTACCAATGCGAATTTTAATAAAATTAAATTGAATGTAGAGTGGTTACAAAAATCTTACGACAAACAGTTTAGCCTCAATTTGAAACAGTATAATTATGAGCAAGCCCAACAACGCTCTGTTTATAAAGAAATGGAAGCGGCGTACAAACTTTCTAAAGCGATGGATGTAAAAAATATAGTAGCAGATACTTTAGAAGCAAATAAAACAAAAGAAAAAGCTGCACGCAATAAACTATTTGTAAAAAAAGTAGCAGAAGATATTTATGTAGATGAGTCTGTGAAAATTTTAAATAAAATGATTTTGAATGGCCAATTAGCAAAAAAGAATTAGAAATATTATTTAATGTAGTAACCGCCCTTATTTTAGGGCGGTTTTTTTTAGCCAATAATTTTCTTTTTGTGGATTTATATTTTTAATGGACTTTTGCAGTACCATGTCAGATAAAATTATTATAACTATAGACGGTTGGTCATCTTGCGGAAAAAGCACACTTGCTAAGCAATTAGCAAAAGAATTGGGTTATACGTATATTGATAGCGGTGCAATGTATAGAGCCATTACGCTGTATTTTTTGCGCAACCATGTAGATTGGACAGATGATATGGAAGTGAAAAATGCACTCCAAGAAATTAATTTGCATTTTGAAAAAAATATAAAAACTGGCGAATCAGAAATTTTCTTAAATGATGAAAATGTAGAATACCTTATTAGAGATTTGATAATTGCAGATAAAGTGAGCGATATAGCTTCAATAGCCGCAGTCCGTACATTTGCAGTAGCTCAACAAGAACTAATGGGTACAAAAAAAGGCATAGTGATGGATGGTAGAGATATTGGTACTACGGTTTTTCCAAATGCGGAGTTGAAATTTTTTATGACAGCTGATATTGCCGTAAGGGTTGAGCGACGATTTAAAGAAATGTTCGAAAAAAACCCGAATATAATTTTAGATGATGTAATGCACAACCTCGAAATGCGTGACTACATTGATTCACATAGAGAAGTAAGCCCATTAAAAAAAGCGGACGATGCCATTGTTTTAGATAATACCCATATTGGAATGGAAGAGCAACTTGCTATTGCTTTAAAGCAGGTAAAACAACCTATGGTTTAAAGTTTTGCCAATAATTTATTTTTTAAGATTGCGAGTTTTGCACTATCATGTTTCATTAATGCTATTTTATCAATAACAGCTTCCACCATAGCATCGGGGCAGCTAGCACCACTGCTTATCAATATTTTTAAAACTTTTTTTTCTGGTAAAAAGTTATTCGTTTCTATTTCGGTATCCGTATGCAAATCAAAATGAAATATTTTATTATCCTCTGTTATTTTATCTGCGCCATTTATAAAGTAAGTGGTTATTTTCTCTTCGCAAAGTTCTACCAAGTGAGAAGTATTGCTGCTATTATAACCACCAACTACAATGGCAAAATCTGCTTCTTGCTCTAGCAAACCATACAATGCAGATTGGTTATCTAAGGTCGCATAACAAAGTGTATCTCTAGTATCTGCAAAACGTTCTGGGATATTACCTTCTGCCAATGCATATTTTTTTATCATTACCGATTTTAAAAAATCAGCAATGGCTTGTGTATCGCTAGCAAGCATGGTAGTTTGGTTTATAACACCTATGCGTTCCAAATCTTTTTCTACATTAAAATTTGTTGAAAATCTTCCTGCAAATTCTGTGTAAAATTCTTCCCTATTTCTTTCTCCAGTAATGTATTTACTCAGTTCAATGGCTTCTTTCATATCATCTACAATTACTGTAGGCGTATTTTTTGCTGCATGCGAAAAAGTAGCACGGGTTTCTTCGTGCGTGGGTTTGCCATGTACTACTATCGAATAATCTTTCTTGGCTATTTGATCGCCACGGTTCCATACTTTTTCTACAAATGGGCAAGTGGTATTGTATTTTTTTGTAGAAATGCCAATAGCATTTATTTTTTCTTCTATTAATAATGTAGTACCAAATGCAGGAATGATAACAATATCATTTGCTGTTAATTCATCAAAAGGAACGAGCATATTGCCTTTTGTATCTTGCAAAAAACGTACACCTCTTTCTAGCAAATCTGCATTTACTTTTGGGTTGTGTATCATTTCACTCAGCAAAAAAATACGTTTGTCGGGGTTTTCATCTATTGTTTTAAAAGCAATTTCAATAGCATTTTCTACACCGTAGCAAAACCCAAAGTGGCGAGCAAGATAAATTTGTACATCACCTAAATCTAGTAAAGTAGGCGTAAAATCTTTTTTCATTTTATCTTCTTCTTTGCGCTTATCTTTTATTGCAGTAATAAGTGGACTACGATATGTAAATGGAATGCTGAATTGTTTCATAATTAAAATTGATTACAAAGGTACGTTTTAACGTAAATTGCTTTCTTACAATTAAGGACATTTCTAAAAGCTGTCAAAAACTAAGTTTTGAAACTACTCCGTAGTTTTTTTAGCCACGAATAGCACGAATTAACACGAATTGGTTTATTATTCGTGTTAATTTGTGCTATTCGTGGCAATGGAAATTCACATAGTGAATCAAAAAACATTTTTAGACACTTTCTAGTCAATTAAAATATAAATATTTCAAATGAACGTTTCTCCTGCATTTTTGAAGAACAGTAATATGTATGAAGTAAATATTCGTCAATACACCCCAGAAGGCACTTTCAATGCATTTGCTGCGCATTTGCCAAGGTTAAAAGATATGGGCATAGAAATTTTGTGGCTAATGCCTATTTATCCCATTGGTGCTGTTAAAAGAAAAGCCACGCTTGGCAGTTATTATTCCATCCAAAATTTCGAAGCTGTAAATCCTGAATTTGGTACAGCGCATGATTTTAAAATGATGGTAGAAAAAGCGCATGCACTTGGAATGAAAATAATAATTGATTGGGTAGCCAATCATACATCTTGGGATAATGTGTGGACCAAAACCAACCCAGAGTTTTTTGTACACGATGCAAATGGCCATTTTAAACCGCCTTTCGATTGGGATGATGTTATCCAAATAGATCATACAAATGTAGAGCAGCAAAAAGCCATGATAGCTGCTATGAAATATTGGGTTACTAATTTTGATATAGATGGCTTTCGTGCAGATATGGCGCACCTTATACCCTTACCATTTTGGATAAATGCCCGCATGCAAATAGCACCATTTAAAAAAGATTTAATATGGCTTGCAGAAACCGAAGAAATACATTACCACCAGGCTTTTGATGTGTCGTACACATGGCAGTGGATGCACATTACAGAGCAATTTATAAAAAAAGAAAAATCATTGGCTGATTGTGTAACCACACTACAAGAATACAGAAGAGACTTTCCTGCAAATGCATTGCGCTTATTTTTTACCAGCAACCACGATGAGAACTCTTGGAACGGGACAGAATACGAAAAGTATGGCATACTAGCCAAAGCCTTTGCTGTATTTGCTTGCACATACATGGGCGTTCCGCTTGTGTATAGCGGGCAGGAGCTACCTAATACAAAACGATTACAGTTTTTTGATAAAGATGAAATAGCATGGCAGCCAAATGTAGAACTGCATAATTTTTATAAAATTTTATTTACGTTGCGAAAAAACAAGAACGAATTATTTTCGGCTATTGATACTTCTATCTATTTTTTTGAAGAATTATTGGCCAAAAATATTTTGGCATATCAATTAAAAAATGAGGAAGAAGAAGTGTTGGTGTTTTTAAATATGAATACGGTTGGGGTTTTAGAATATTTGCAGCTGCCAAATATAAATGGTATATACAAAAATATTTTTACAGATAAGGATGCAGAAATGCCACAAAAGTATTTGTTGGAATTGGAAGGAGGAGGGTATTGTGTTTTGGAGAAGTGATATTAGTATTTTTTAGGCTCCATACTTATATGTCTGAGACGGATTATAAAAACTTCGTTAGGTGTAGCATAGTACACAATACGATACCGCAATATTTCAAAGTAAAGATGATTTCCATCATTATTTCTTTTATGAGGATCTTGTCTATGAACCCACCTATCATCTTCTAGACCAATAATTTTATCAAGTATTTTTACCCTTACTATTTCTGCATTTTGTTCTAAGTCTTCACATATAAATTTGATAGCTGCATTAAACTGTTTGGTTGCTTATTTGGTCCAAGTTACTTTCCTTTTTCTCATTACCATTTTTTTGACATCTTCACTACTTCTTCGTGGGTATATACTTCTTCTCGTTTTACTTCTTCCATAGCTGCATCTATTTCTTTGTTGTATTGAGTTACACTAATTCGTTCGCCTTCTTGCATGTCATCTTCCAATAGTGCATACAATCCCTTTACTTTTTTATCATCTGCTATCTGCATAAAATTTGATAATCTATTTCGTATTGCTGTTGTATTCATGTAGCTGATTATTTTATACAAATTTACATTTTTTCTTTATTTAAACAAATGATGTTTTGTTAATTGATTTGTTATTTAAACCTATAACAAATATACATATTGTGTTAACTAAAAATGCCTCCGATTTCTCTGAGGCATTTTCATTTATACTAATCAACTTTATTCCCCCTCCAACGATAAGGGATATTCATACAATCCATCATAGCCAGGGTAAAAACCACTTACCGTAATATCTTTTTCTGTACCAATGGTTTTTTTCAATTCATCTAAAGTAGATACATTTTTGTCGTTTATTTTTAAAATTACAAAACCGTCTTTCATTCTGCTTTGCTTGTCTATAGCGCCTTCTGGTTTTATTTTCTTTACAAGTACACCACCACTTACGCCATATTCTTTTGCTTTTTTAGCATCTAATGTAGCTAGGTCGGCACCCAATTTATCAGCGGCTACTTCTGCTTTTACCACTTCGTAGTTACCAGATTTATTTTTCATGGTTACACTCACCGTATTTTCTTTTCCATCTCTTAAGAAAGACACATTCATTTTTTCTCCTGGCTTAAAACGGCTTACTTGGTCTTGTATTTCAGCACCACTCATTACAGGCATTTCATTTACTTTGGTAATAATATCTCCTTTGCGAATACCAGCTGCATATGCACCACCGTCTTTAGGGACTTCTTGTATATAAATACCAGCTGCTTCTAACGGAATTTTTGCTATCTTTTTTTCTTCATCGCTCATATCGCTTGCTGGGGCATATTGTATGCCTATGTATGCTCGTTGCACAGTACCAAACTTTATAATATCATCTACCACTTTTTTTACAATGTTTACGGGTATGGCGTAAGAATAACCAGAGTAATATCCAGTAGGAGAGGCAATGGCAGAATTGATACCTACAATTTTTCCATCGGTATTTATTAATGCACCACCACTATTGCCCATGTTTACCGCAGCATCGGTTTGTAAAAACGATTCTACACCACCGCCTACACTGCCATTTTTATCTTTATTTAAACCAAGGCTTCTTGCTTTTGCGCTTATTATACCCGCCGTTACGGTGGTTTCGAGGTTTAGCGGATAACCAATAGCCAACACCCACTGCCCAATTTTCACTTCATCAGAATTACCATAAATTAAATACGGTAAACCAGCAGCTTCTACTTTTATAACTGCCAAATCATAGGCAGGGTCTGTACCAATTACTTTTGCTTTGTAAGTTTTTTTATTGCTTAGTGTTACCATTATTTCATCTGCATTGGCCACCACATGGTTGTTGGTAACAATGTATCCATCTTCGCTTATGAGTACGCCCGAGCCAGATGCACGCTGTTCTGGTATGTTGTTGTTTCCTCTTCCAAAAAATTGTTGAAACATATCATCATCGCCAAACAAATCTCCAAAAGGATTTTGTTGACGCTGATTTTTTGGCAGATTATTAGAAATTTGCTTAGCGTTGGTTTTTGTTTTTATATGTACTACTGCGGGTGTGGCTGCTTGCGCAGGTACGGTAAAATCAACTGCTCCGGGCGGAGTAGCAGCATCCATAAAACCTGTTTGTTTTGCATAATTGGCAGGAATATTTCCACTTAATTGACCACCAACAGTGTTGCTGTTTTTTGCATACTTGCCATAGCCCCAAATTACACCTAATGTGGTAATAGCACTAATAGCTACAGTAAATGCGATTTGTTTAAATTTCATTTTCTCTCTGTTTTTTATTTTTTATTAATCAATAAAAGCATATCATCAAATTGTATGCCTTTGCCAAACAAAGTAACGATATACTGACAAATTGTTATTTACCACAAAACCTATTTAACAATAAATTAGGAAGGGTTTCGTAGATGCATTTTTCGTAGATAAAATTACGATTTTTTATACAATTAAGATTTTTATGTTAAGCGGAAAAATGGCATTATACCCCCAACAAAAACCCCATCGTATCTACTCCATCGGCATACGTAAACAAACTGGGGTTTTGTGCTGCACCAAATGCTACAAAATCATTTCCTACAATACACTGCACATCGTCGTTTTGCTGTAAGTTGTTTATGGTAAGATGCAAATCGGTATAATATTCATAAAACAATTGACTTATCGGCGAAAATAGCCCCTTGTTTTCCACTAATAAAGTAGCTTCGTTGGTCATGTAATACACATTGTTAAGCAAAATGATAGAGAGGTTGTAATCGTAATTATTTTTGTATTTATGATGATCTCCGAACCATTTGTAATCATCAAAAGATTGTAGCAATGGTACAAAGTCATATCCTTCGGGCACATATATTTTTGTTACGTTTCTACAGCCCAATCCAAAGTATAAATGAACATCATCAGATAGTTTTTTTAGCTCCTCTGGTGTTTCATTTCCGGTTAAAATGGCTACTGAGGTCCTGTTTTTGCGAATAATATTGGGGTATTTACCAAAATATTCTTCAAAAGATTTGGCAGCACTATTGCCTCCTGTGGCTATGTATGCATCGCAGCCTTTTAGCATTTCTGCAAACGAAATATGTTGCTCTATTTCGTTGTTGAGTGTGTATAAATATTTCACTAAATGCTTCAATAAAATATCATCCTTGCTCGATAATTTTATGGTTTGATAATGCCCACTAATAAATACACCCAGCATATCGTGAAAGCCTACCATTGGTATGTTTCCCGCCATTACTACGCCAATATTTTTGGGTTGAATATTATCATCGATATGGTAATGCGCCACCCATTTTCCCAAAGCTTCTTTGGTCAGAAAATTATCGGCAATTTGGGTAGCTGCATGCTGTATAAATTCTGGTGTAAACCATCCATTTTTATGACTTGCTTGTTCTTTTGCGGTTTTCCATTCTTCGGTATCAGCTTTTAGGTATTGCCCAGCTTTTACCATTATTTCAATTCTTTCTTGTACGTTCATTTGGTTCTTATTAAATTGCAACAAATTTACAACGATGGCAATTAAAATAACGGATGAATGTATAAACTGCGGGGCATGCGAACCCGAGTGTCCTAATAACGCTATTTACGAAGGTGGCGTAGAGTGGGCAATATCTGATGGTACAAGCGTAAAAGGCGCTTTTACTTTAATGGATGGAACCTTAATAGATGCAGACAAGCGCAATACACCAGTAGCAGAAGACATCTATTATATTGTAACAAATAAGTGCACCGAGTGCCAAGGCTTTCATGAAGAGCCACAATGTGCTGCTGTATGCCCTGTTGACTGCTGTGTACCAGATGAAGATTATAAAGAAACGGTAGAGCAGTTGATGGATAAGAAAAATAGGATGCATATTTAACAAATATATTTTATTGGCGAAAGTATCTTGCATGCTTTCGCTTTTTAGTACCTGCATTTTATAGTTTTTAATCAACTTGTTCTAATGAAAAAATCAGTACAATTTCTCATTATATCTTTTTTAGTATTTTCCATTGGCGGATGTTTTTTCCCAAAAAGAAATAACGCAGTTGGAAGTGAAAAAGATAAAATAGCGCTGATGAATGCTGATAATGCTTTTTCAAATATGAGTGCCGAAAAAGGAATGAAAAATGCTTTTTTAGAATACATAGATAGCAATGGTGTATTGCTTAGGCCAAATATAATTCCGATTGCTGGTGCAGATGCAGTGGATTATATCATAGGTTTGAAAGATGAAGGTTATATAATGACATGGAAGCCAACAAGTGCAGCTGTGGCGGTTTCTGGTGAGTTGGGTTATACGTATGGCACTTATTTATTGCAACCTTCTAAAAAAGATACCGTGTTTTATGGTACGTATGTAAGCATTTGGAAAAAGCAAGATGATGGTGAATGGAAATTTATTTTGCAAAGTGCGAATGAAGGATTGGAGTAAATGTGCAAATGAGAAAATATGCAAATGTGCAAATAGGCGAATGTGCAAATAGGCAAATGTGCAAATAGGCAAATGTGCAAATAAGCAAATGTGCAAATAAGCAAATGTGCAAATAGGCAAATGTGCAAATCAGGCATTATAATAATAAAAAAAATTAAATAGAAAAATAGCATGCGCAAAAAAATTGCTCTAGTTACTGGTGGTTATTCTGGCGAATCTGTTATATCTTATAAAAGTGCTGCTACCATTAAAAATAATATTGATACTGCTAAATGGGATTGTTATTTGATAGATATTCATCCTGATGGTTGGTTTTATGAAACGCTAAATGGAGAGAAAATAAATGTTGACAAAAATGATTTTTCTATAACCATTGATGGAAATAAAATAAAATTTGATGCTGTGCTTGTAGGATTGCACGGCACGCCAGGCGAAGATGGAAAACTACAAGGTTATTTTGATTGCCTAAATATTCCATACACATCATGCGATGCGGCTACTTCTGCACTTACATTCAATAAACGATATACTGTTGCGGTTGCAGCTTTTGCAGGAATAAATGTTGCAAAATCTGTACATCTTTTTAGCATCGATAGTATTTCTACAGAAAATATTTTGCAACAAATTAGTTTGCCAGTATTTGTAAAACCAAATAATGGCGGCAGTAGTATTGGTATGAGTAAAGTGGATACTGCTGAAGAGTTGGCACCAGCTTTGCAAAAAGCGTTTAAAGAAGATGAGCAAGTATTGGTAGAAGAGTTTATAGAAGGAAGAGAATTTACCATTGGTGTATATAAAACCAAAGGGCAAATAACTACGCTTCCTATGACGGAAGTAAGTACAAAAAATAAGTTTTTCGATTTTGAGGCAAAATATGAAGGAAAAAGTGAAGAAACTACGCCAGCAAATATTCCTGAAGAAAAAGCGGAGAAAATAAGAAGTGCTGCAAAGAAAATTTACAAAGTTTTTAATTGTAAAGGCGTAGTTCGTATAGATTTTATATATAATGAAACCAAAGATGCGCCTTATATGTTGGAAATAAATACCGTGCCTGGTCAAAGTGCTGCAAGTATTGTTCCCCAGCAAGTGTTGGCAATGGGTAGCACTTTACAAGAATTTTATACATCATTAATAGAAGAATGTTTGTTGTGATGCTTATATTGCACCTTTTAGAAATCAAAAAATAGCCATAGTGTTTAAATTTATAACCAACAGACATTTTTTTGTAAACGTATTTGTAATCATTTTATTAACGTTGTTGTTAATTTGGGGATTTTTGCAAATGCTTGGTGTAATTACAAAGCATGGAGAGTATTTAACTGTACCTTCTGTCTTGCATAAACCCACTGATGCCTCCATAAAATTACTGGAAAGTAAAGGCTTTACTGTTGTTGTACAAGATTCTGTATATACCGATACTGCAAAATTGGGTACAGTTTTAAAGCAATTTCCCGAAGCAAATAGCACCGTAAAAGTAAACAGAGTTGTAATGCTTACGGTAAATAGAGTTACACTTCCAATGGTTGATATGCCAAATCTTATTGGCAAATCGCAAGATTATGCTACCGAAATTATTAATAGAAGCCATTTAACCCTTGGCGATACTATTTTTGTACCTAGCTTTATGATGGGAGCTGTAGTAAAGCAAAGTTATAAAGGTGGTGAAATTGCAGCAGCATCAAAAATACCTTGGGGTAGTAAAATAGATATAGAAATTGGTTCTGGTTTATCAGATAATCAATTTTTTGTACCAGCTTTAGTTGGCTTAACTTTTAAAGAAGCCAAAGCCATTATTGAATCGAAAGGTTTGCAACTAGCAGCCGTAATTGTAGATTCGGATACTAGAGATACTGCAAATGCATTTGTATATAAACAAAATCCTCCTAGATATAATGATGATAAAAGTCCAATTTCTATACGTGCAGGACAAGTGATGGATTTGTATGTAAATAAAGTGATGAAGTATCCCGTAGATACTACAACAATTTTGCAGGAACCAGATAAAGATTCCTTACAAACTATAAAAGAAAATAGTGTTAACGAAGATAAACCAAAAGGGAAAAAATAATGAACACAATTTCTGTTGCTACTTTAAAAGAAAGAATAACAAACAACGAAAAAATAAATTTGTTAGATGTTCGTGAACCAGATGAGCATGCTGAATTTAATATTGGCGGAACATTTATTCCGCTAGGGCAAGTAATGGCCATGCAAATAAATGACTTAGATGAACTTAAAAATGAAGAAATAATTTGCTACTGCCGCAGCGGCAAACGCAGTATGCAAGCCGCTATGATGTTAGAAACGATTGGTTTTACCAATGTAGTAAACTTAGAAGGTGGAATGATGGCTTGGCAAATGGGATAAAATATTTTTTTGAATAATAAAAAAGGCAAACAATAAATTTCTATTGTTTGCCTTTTTGTTTTCAGGTCCCCCTTCGGCCAATGTCATTAAGTTAAGGAACGAGTTGTCAGGTTGAGCTTGTCGAAACCGAATTTGTGTATCGTTTTATTACCCCGACTTCGACAGGCTCGGTCTGACAGCTCTTAACTTAATGACATTGCACTTCGGGGGATTTAGGGGGCTTTAGAATCTAATATTCAACCCAAGCATTATCGTTGCAGGTGCCATTGGAAAATAAAAATTTTCTGTTGTTAATTTTCCACCATAAATATAACTGTATGTGTAACCGTTGGCTTCATACATTTTTGAAAAAATATTATTTGCTTGTAAAAATAAATTTACTTCTTTAAATGTTTTTCCCTCCCAAGTATAAGAAGCACGAGCATCGTGCGTAAAATAATCTTTTAATTTTCTGTTGTTGTTAGAAGTATTATCTAAATATTGTTTGCCCACATATTTGCTAGTTAAATTAATACTAGCATTTTTTATTGGTTCAATATTTATCGTTAAAGAACCAATTATATTTGGTGAAAAAGCAATATCGGCTTTTGTATAAAATGTTGAATATTGTCCACCATTATCATAATCATCGCCATATTCCGTAAAGTTTTTTACTTTGCTTTCGCTAAATGTTACATTGCCTGTAATAGATAATTTATCGCTTATTTTTTCTGTTGTAAAAAATTCTAACCCTGCTCTGTAGCTTTCGTCTATATTGGTTCTTGTATATGCTCCTACATCATTTATTTTACCAGTATTTACCAATTGATTTTTATACATCATGTAATAAAAATTTGCTCCAAAATGAAGTGTATTCTTTTTATATTCAAACCCCGTTTCTATATCTGTTAACTTTTCTGAACTTGGTTGCGCATTTACACTTCCTTCAAAGTCATCTCTATTGGGTTCTTTATTTGCAATAGCAATTGAGCCATATACCTTAGTGTTGTCTTTTGAAAAAGTAATACCTGCTTTTGGGTTTAAAAATGTATAGTTTGTTTTTACACCCAAAGTTGGATTATCTCTGTAGCCGTCATTTTTATATTGCACGCTTCTAATTTGCACATCTAAAAATGTTTGAAAGTTAACATTCAGTTTTTGTGTCCATTTTGTATAAACTGAAAAATCTTTTTTATTAGATGTTTTATTATACCATCTATAATTTTTAGGGATAGGGGCTAGTTCTTTGTTCCAAATTATTTTTCCAAAATGTTTTCCATCATACATTGTGTAGCCACCTCCAAAAATGATTTGTGTGTTTTTCTTTTCGTATTGTAAAGAAAAAATAGAACCGTAAAAATTATTATCCAGCCAAAGTTTTCTTACCAAATCTGTGGGTGTGGTTAATAGTGTTGTTGGTAATCCATAATCAGTAAGATTTTGGTCAGCTTTGTACTGTTCGTAAAACCCTTTTCCTTTGGTAAGAAAAAAAGCAATATTTGATTTTAAATGCGGATTGTATTTGTGATTGTAAAACAATTGATAATGCGTTTGCCTATAATAATCTACTTGGTTATCGTATGGCGTTCCTATTTTTTCTGTACCAGCACTATTGTATCTACGATTGGTATCTAACGCTATTTCATTTACACCATTCCACGACTGGTAAGTTATTTCTTTGCCAGTAAAAATATTTAAACGGACCGTATTTTTATCATCTGCATATGCGCCACTTAAAAAATATGAATGTAATCTTGTAGCGGCTCTATCAATATAACCGTTGCTACGAATATTGCTCATGCGAGCATCTACCATAAAATGGTTTTTAAAAATACCACTATTAAAAAGCAATGTATTTTTAAACGAACCATAAGAGCCTGCTGTACTATTTAATTCCATATTTTTTTTTGTGTTTGGTTCATTGGTGCTCACATTTATACTGCCGCCAAATGAGCCAGCACCATTTGCAGATGTACCAACACCACGCTGTATTTGTATGCTGCTTGCGCTACTTGCAATATCGGGCATATCTACAAAAAAGGTACCTAAGCTTTCAGCATCATTATATGGAATACCATTGAGCGTGACGTTTATACGTGTAGCATCCGTACCTCGTATGCGTATGCCAGTGTAGCCAATGCCATTGCCAGCATCGGAGTTTACAACTACGCTTGGCGTATTGTTTAAAATAAATGGAAGGTCTTGCCCAATATTTTGTTTTTTTATGTCGGCTTTGTTCAAATTTGTTTTGGCAAATGGATTTTTTTCAGTTGCCTTTACAGAACTAACTTCTACTGGTTGTAAATAAGTTGTGTCGTTAAACTGTGTTTGTGCAAAAGAATACGATACCACACATAGCATGCTCACACACAAAATAAATAACTTCATAAAAATGTTTTGTGCTGAATATTCCGAGCAGAATGTATGTCGGTAATAAAAGAATTTCTTTCTCCCTTCGCAGGCATTATCCTGTTCAAGTTATACGGGTATTATCTCAGCCTCTGTAAAGAAGCACCCCGGAAAATTCAGACGATTAAAAAATAAACTTCAGCAAAGGTATAAATTAAGGATATATAATTTGTAAAAATTTGTAACTAAATTGTATTTGAAACGTATAATGAAGGGTTCTTCTATTTTTAACCTAAATTTTAATAACAATGAAACAGTTATGTACAGCAGCAGCATTATTATTTTCGATAGTAATAATGGCCCAAACTAAGCAAACAAGGAATGTTGGCAATTTTAGCGGCATTAGTAGTGCAACAGGTATTAAAGTAAAAATTACGCAGGGCAGCGAAAACGCTGTAGTGGTAAGCTCATCAAAAGATGAACTGGTAGATAACATAAAAACAGAAGTAGATAAGAATGGCATTTTGAAAATTTATTATAAAAATCCCAATAAATTTAATTGGAATAAGAATAGAAATGTACAATTGAATGCCTATGTAACTTACAAAAGTATTAACTCATTAACTGCAAGTAGTGGATCTTCTATGGAGTCTACAGAGGCGGTTCATGGCGATGCATTGAGTATAGATGTAAGTAGCGGTGCACAAATGGAAGTGGATATTGCCACTACAGATTGTAACATTAATATGAGTAGTGGGGCAGTTGCAAAAGTTGGGGGGAATGCTGCTAATGTAAAAATAGATGCAAGTAGTGGCAGTAGTTTTAGAGGAACAAATTTAACTGCGGAAAATTGTAAAGCCACTTTATCTTCTGGCGCAGAAGTAAAAATGGAAGTAACAAAAAAACTATCTGCAAGTGCAAGTAGCGGTGGAAGTTTTAAGTACAAAGGCAATCCTGAAATAGAAAAGAAAACAACGAGTAGTGGAGGAGAAGTGAAAGCAATGTAGCAGTGGGCAGTGGGCAGTGGGCAGTGGGCAGTGGGCAGTGGGCAGTGGGCAGTGGGCAGTGGGCAGTGGGCAGTGGGC
>JAYTLA010000174.1:0-9285 GCA_043729825.1 Ferruginibacter sp. | reverse complement strand
AAAACTATGAGTCAGCCTCTTTTTATTCGGATCCCTGATGGAGAAACAAGGTCTTTTAAGCGATTCTCGAGGCATATCTTTTTGATTTGATACATCCTCCTTTATTTGCATAATTTCTCATTTGCACATCTGCATATTTTCTTACCCGTTCATGCTTGTCAAAAACTCTGCATTATCTCTTGTGCCTTTCATATTTTTAAGTAAGGTATTCAATGCTTCTTCTGGGTTCATATCTGCCATATGCTTGCGCAATACCCACATACGCTTAAAGGTATCTTTGTCTAACAATAAATCATCTCTACGAGTAGATGATGAAACAATATCTATAGCAGGATAAATACGACGGTTAGATAATTTACGCTCTAACTGTAATTCCATATTACCGGTACCTTTAAATTCTTCAAAAATTACTTCATCCATTTTACTACCAGTATCCACAAGCGCTGTTGCAATAATAGTAAGCGATCCGCCATTTTCTATTTTACGAGCTGCACCAAAAAATTGCTTTGGTTTTTGCATAGCGTTTGCCTCCACACCACCACTCAATACTTTACCACTACTTGGGGCAGTTGTATTATGCGCTCTTGCCAAACGTGTAATGGAATCTAACAAAATAACCACATCGTGCCCGCACTCTACCAAACGTTTTGCTTTGTTAAGCGCAATAGTAGAAACTTTTACATGTTTCTCTGCTGGTTCATCAAATGTAGATGCTATTACTTCTGCACGTACACTGCGTTCCATATCTGTAACCTCCTCTGGGCGCTCATCTACCAATACCACCATCAAATAACATTCCGGATGATTTTCTGCAATAGCGTTTGCCAATTCTTTCAACAGCATTGTCTTACCAGTTTTTGGTTGGGCTACAATTAAGCCACGCTGTCCTTTACCAATGGGAGTAAATAAATCCATTATTCTAGTGCTGTAATTATCAGCCGTTGTACAAAGATTTAATTTTTCAAACGGAAACAATGGTGTGAGGTAATCAAACGGCACTCTATCTCTTACCTCCTCTGGAGATTTACCATTGATGGTATTTACTTTTAACAAAGCAAAATATTTCTCTCCTTCTTTTGGTGGGCGTACACTTCCAAAAACAGTATCGCCAGTTTTAAGGCCAAACAGTTTTATTTGCGATGGTGATACATAAATATCATCTGGTGAAGAAAGGTAATTGTAATCGCTACTTCTTAAAAAACCATATCCATCAGGCATCATTTCCAATACACCTTCGCCTTGTATAATACCATCAAATTCTATATTAAAAACTGGAGGTTCTTTTTTAAACTGAGGGCGAGGTTGAAATTGCTGAGCCGGTTCTTCCGCCATTTCTGGTTGCTGAATATCTTCTTCTTGCAACATTTGCGCTATGGCTGCAGGTATAGTAGTTTCTTCGCTAGTAATGGGCTTATATTCCTCTTCTTGGTCACCCATTGGCTGACTTTCCTCAGTATCTTTTTTAACAGGCTTTTTTTCAACCAGTGGTTTTCTGCCTTTTAATGCTGGTGCAGGTTTTGCGGCAGCTTCTACTTTTGGGAATTCTTCTGCTGGTTCTTTTGCTGATGCAGCATCTGTTTTTAAAATGCGTTTTCTTTTTGGCTTTTCAGCGTCGTTGTTTTTTTCTGTGCTCATGCTAGCTTGTTTGTCTAGTATTACTTCAATAAGCTCTTGCTTATCAGCTTTTTTACTAGTTTTTATACTTAGTTGGTCTGCAATATCATGCAGTTCGGGAACGAGCAAGTCGTTCAATTGTGATATATCGTACATAAATTTTTTTCAGAAAAGCATTTTCAAAAATGCGCTATTATTCTGTTGTAAATTGAGGTTGAAATTTATTTCGTTGATTTGGATGACGTTTATGCGAAAGCACTCTGACGGGTAACATTATTACCGATTCCGATGCAATAATACGGTTTTTTCTAATAATAAAGAAAATTTTGTTTGGGTTTAAAAGTTGCGAGTTGAAGGTTTATGGATTACAAATTTGTTAAATGTAAGCATAATACTTTTTAAGAGAAAGGTTTAAGACTATTTTTTTTGCTATAAAATTTAAAAATAAGTTTTAATGTGCAAAAAAAATTTTGGCTTTACTTCTTCATAAGTAGTTTATGAAACTTTTCCAACTCCACTTTTTCTAAAGCAATAAGTTTGCCATCTTTTTCAAATTTACTTTTAAACAAAAGCACTCTTTTGTGTTGTGGATATTTTTCTAAAATTTCATTAATCATTTTTTCAGCATCTATATCTTTCTCTTCTACAAAATTTATAACTGTGGCTGTAGAGCGATGGGTAACATGTTTCTTTTTTATGATGGCTTCTAGCGTAGCTAATTTTCCAGGGTGTATGCCTTCTATGCGTTGTGCCTTGCCTTGCAAACCTTCCAATTGTTTTTTACTAAGCCCACCACGCTCCATGTATTGTATGTGTATGCTTTTGCAAAATGCATCATCGGGTTTTGCTTTTAATACTGCATCGAGTATGTAGGCTACAATATCTATATCGGGGTTTATGCGTTGCATGGCTCAAAGTTACGGGTTTTGAGGTTGTGGGTTAAGAGTTTTGATTGAGCGGAGTATTCGATATTTCTTTATACCATTCTATGTTCTATGGCATATCGAATAAGCATGGCTGTATTTTTTACATTCAATTTTGTATGTAAATTTTTTCTATGGCTATCTACTGTATCAATACTTATAAAAAGTTTTTCTTTTATTTGTTGGTTGGTGAGCCCCTCTGCAATAAGTATTAAAATTTCTTTTTCTCTTTTGGTTAGTAAAGGAATATCATCATTTTCTTCTTTACTCAATTGCAATTCTTTTCCTACTTCAAAACTTAAATAGGTTTTTCCTTCTGTTACAGTTTGTATGGCTTCTAACATTTCGTACTTGCTGGTGTTTTTTAATAAGTAACCGCTAGCGCCTGCCTCCATCATTTTTTTTATGTAAGTGCCTTGGTTAAAAGTACTCAAGGCTATTACCATTATACCTGGGTATTTCTTTTTGATGATGGCGCATAAATCTATGCCGCTCATATCTGGCAAGCCAATATCCATCAATATCACATCGGCTATATGGTTTACAAAATAATCGATACAGTTTTGTGCATTGGTAGCATAACCAGTTAATTCTATTCCTTTTTCGTTTTGTAAAAGAGAATAAATACCTTCTATAACTACAGAATGATCTTCTACTATATAAATTTTTATCATGTTTTTTTTATACAAAGTTTTTTTGCCGAGAAGGCGGAAAAGCGTTTTTATAAAAATAAAGACGGGAAGGAAAATGCTGCGCATTTTATAGAGCAAGTTCTCGTTTTACAACCCAATCAACAATTTAACAATAAAACAATTGAACCATTCATTAAACCACTAGTTCAATATTAACTGAAGTACCATTCCCAGCCGATGTTACTGTATCTATCGTTCCATTAAAATATTGCACTCGGTATTTTATATTATCCATACCTGCCCCTTTACTATTGGCTAGTGCATTTACATCAAAGCCTTTGCCATCATCTTCTACAGCTATGCCTACTTTATTATTGTTGGTAGTAAGTTGTACAATTATTTGTGTGGCGTTGGCATGTTTTACTGCATTGTTTACGAGCTCTTGTATAATGCGGTAGGTAAATACTTCGGCAGTATTGCTCAATTTGTTTTGTACGCCTAGCGGCTGGCACACCACTTTTACATTGGTAGATGATTGTATAGAGTTGCAAAAATCTCTTACAGCTTCTTGCAAGCCAAATTTTATCAATGCCTCGGGCATAAGGTTGTGGGCTACTTTTCGTAAATCGGCAATGGTATTGTCTAACATGCTGAGCGATTTATCAAACTGTGTAGCATTTTCGGGGGTTAATACTAAGTTTTCTTTCGTATGTATAAAGGATAATTTTGTACCGCTAAGCATGCCGCCAAGCCCATCGTGTAGGTCTTTAGCAATGCGGCTGCGTTCTTCTTCTTGGCCTTGTAGCATGGCATCAATGGCGGATAGTTGTTTGTCTTTTTCTAGCTCTGTTATTTTTTGTTGTTGTAATTTTTGTCTGCCTTTAAAATTTCGGAATCCTAAAAACCCTAATAAACTTAGGCCTGCGGTAGAACCAATAAATATTTTATTGAGGGTAGATTTTTCTTTGTTATCGGAATTTAGTTTTATTATTTCATTTTCCTTTTTTTGCGTTTCATATTTTTTTTCTACATCTTGAACATTGGATGCTACCTCTTCATTTAACTCTGCATCATAAATAGAATCTCTTTTAGCGTCAAACGTATTGGCCAATTTAAAATTTCCTAATGTAGATTCTATCTTTGTCAAAATAACACAAACACTTTGTGTAATACTTGGCAATTTATTTTCTTCACTTATTTTATACGCTTTTAACGCATACGCTTCAGCCAATTTTGTTTTGCCATTGTAATAATAAGCAATTGCATAATTCATATTTAACTTTGCTTCAAATTTAGCTGTCTTCATTTTATCTCCCAACGCTTCTATTTGTTTTGCCAAAGGAAGTAAAGATAAAAATTCACCTTCGTTAACTTTAGCATAAATTAAGTTTTGAAAATTGATAAGTAATACGGGATAATTTTCTACTTTTTTCCCTAATAGTAATGCTTGGTTAGAATAAAATATGCAACTGTCATTTTTATTCAGGTTTAAATACGTTGCTCCCAAATTTGTTAAAACATATAAAAAATCGTTGTCGTTACCAATACCTTCCTTATGCAAAACAACTACTTTTGATGCATAGTTAATGGCCTTTTCATATTGGCCAAGGCTTGCATACAAAGCACATAAGTTTCCATACAAAACAAGCAAACCATACTTATCGTTATTGTTATTTAAAATGGTTTCTGCTTTAAAATAATATACACTTGCCGAGTCTAGTTTTTTTAAGTTTAAAAAACTATTAGCAACATTAGCTATACAATTTGCTAGCAATTTTTTATCTCCAAATTTCTCTGCTATGGCTACACTTTCAAAATTCAATAATAAAGCAGTATCATATTTGCCCATATCATTATATAGTCCTGTAATTTCTATATAATATTTAATTTCTCCTTTCGTATAATTTATTTTTTTACTAATACTTTTTGCTTGTTCATAAGAATATATTGCAGAGTCAGATTTTTCAATGCCGTATAAGAACCCTATTTGATATAACGTTTTTACTTTATTAGAATCTTCTTTGGCACTTTTTAAAACCTTTAATAAGCTATCGATATTATTAGCCTTAGTTGTATTAAAATAAAAAGTAGCAACGAAAAAAAGTGATAATTGAAATAATACTTTCATATCTGTATTTTTTATTTTTAAACTTTGGCAATGTAAAATTTCAACCTTTTTTACACCCTTCCAAACATTTCCCCAAAAATCACCCTTTTACGTGAGAGGGTTTGCTGCTAGTTTTTCAAAACAGGTTACAGCGAGTTATAGCATAACATTTATTAGACAAATAGTATCCGAAAAAAGCTATTCTTTTGCCAAATCTAACCCGAAAACATTTATTGGGTGCATTTATTCAGTATGAGAAAAAGAACAGTTCTATTATTAATTTACTTTTGAAAAAACATTTTTCACAAAAACCATATTAGCCACAAGCTGCCCTTTACACTGCTGTGGATTTTATCTTATGCCCATAGTAGGCTTGCATTCGTGAGACACTAACGCAGGCGAGGCAAGTGTTCTTATTGGGGGATTTTTATAGTTTTATCTTAGTTGGACTTTGCCTGTTTGAAAAGAAAGACAATATTTCAATTGTGTCATTTTTAACACGGTAATACATTGTATTGAATTTCACTACTACTACTTTTCTGATACCATTTTTAAATTCAGATGCAGGAAATAATTTTGGGTTCTTGGAAATCAGGCAGGTAATTTTTTCAATTTCTTTTGATAAAAAATTAAGCTCTGTATAGGTGAAATTAGTTTCTAAATATACATAAGTTGCTTCCAATTCCTCAAGGGCATTGTCTGTCCAAAAAATCTTATAGCCATTTTCCATAAATTTCTTTAGCCTTTGTATGTGGATTTAATTTTCCATTCTCGGCATCGCTTAATCCCTTTTCAATCGATTTTTTTTCAGCATCAGTAGCATTTATCCACCAATCCTTTTTCCTTTCATTTGTTATCAAATCTGACACTTTATCTAAAATACGCTCATCCTCAATAGTAGATAACCATTGAATAAGGTCAATTTTTTTTGTTTGAATATTCAAGTCAGTTTGCATAATTAATATCTTTTACCAAAGTTAAGTATTTTCTATAGATGGTTTTTCAAAAAAAAGCCCAACTCCAACATTATTCGCATACTTCAATAAAAACGTCCTCCTCTGCCATGCCTTGTAGCTCACGTACCATAATAGGCTTGCATTTGTGAGGCACGAGCGCAGGCTTGGGAATTATAGCTTAGCGTTTATTAGACAAATCGCACCCGAAAAAAAGCCATTCTTTAGCCAAATCGTACCCGAAAACATTTATTTGACTAAAAAGGGAAACATAACAATTTCTCTTGTACTAATTCCTAGGCTTTAAAAAAATACCCATCCTACAAAAAATCACCCTTTTACGTGAGAAGCTACAAATTATAATACAACAACATTTGTGTATCAAAAAAAGTTCATCTAAAAACTTTATTTTATGATACTACACTTAAATACTTCAGAGGATATTAATACTGCTAGCACTTTAGCAATAAAAGAAGCAACTACTTACACAATAAGGAAAAAGAAAACAACACTACAAGTTGCTCAGATAAAAGTAAGGTTATTTTTTTGGAATCTATCACCCATTCATTGGTACGATACTTTTAAAGATATACATATAGACATGAACGAATTTATTACTCCTAAAAATAAAAAATAAAGCACATGAAAAAATTTATCTATTTCGTGGTAATGTTATTTACTACTACATTATTACATGCTCAAAACGTAGGCATAGGCACTACCACGCCCACACTAGGCAAGCTAGAAATAAAAGGTGCAGCTGGCACAGGAACAACTGTAGCTGCATTTGGTACAGATGGGGCAGGTTTATCTATACAAAAAGATGCCCTTGGTCCTATTATTGGTTTTAACCATTATAGAGATTTGACAATTCCAAATTCTCAAGGCAAGTATTTTGCCAATGGTTTTGCTGGCATTCTAGCACAGGAAGTAGCCAATGGAAAAATAAAATTTGATATGTATGATGTAGGGGTAAAAGATGGTTTTACTTCAATAGGTAGAAGAGCATTTACCATACATAACAATGGTAATATCGGTATAAGAGATGAGGCAATAAGTAATATTACCTTATTCGTACCAAGGGCCGGTAATTCCACAGGTTCATTATACTTGGCTGGTACTACTTACCCATCCATTTTTCATTTTGATACAAATGAAGATACCTATATACGTGGTGGTAAAGATGGAAGCAGTGTGTACATAAATGATATTCCAAATGGCAATGTTAGACTAGGTAATACAAAAACCAAAGTTGGAATAAATATAACTCCAAGGGCTTCGTTAGATGTAAATGGAGATATGGCTATGAAAAAAATATTTTTCTCTGGCACAGGTGTTTTGTCAAGTTTAGATAGAGGGGGAGCATCGGTACTTTATTTTGCTAATAATGCAAGTGGAGCTCGTACGGTAATTACGGGTATAGCTGGCGGAGTTGATGGTATGGTTTTACACATTATTGTAAATTATTTTGACCTTGGTAATACAAATGTATCTTCAGGTGTTGTAACGCTTTCCGACGAATCAGCTTCAGAATCGGTTACAAATAATAAGATTTCATGTCCAGATGGCAATACAGTCATTATTGGAAAAGGAGGGGCAACTTTAATTTATGATGGTATATTTAATAGATGGAGAGTAATTGGAGTTGCTCAATAATTTTCTGTAAAATTTGATTCAATTAATTTTGTTTTAATATACCTAAAATAAATTTCCGAATAAAACTTTCAATCTTTAAATCCGCCTATAGACGCACATACTCTTCCGCCTTCAACTTTCTTCCCTACATTTGTCAAAACTAATTTTCAAATGCAGGATTTTTACGATTTTTTAGAGCCAATATCGTTAGCTCAAATAAGCGAAGATGAAGGTTATACTGACGGGCAAATAGGCAAGCATATACTCACACAAGAAAGCGAGTATTTTGATATAGACAATGCAAGTATCATCATTATTGGTGTAACAGAAACCAGAGGCAATAGTAATGGCCAAAAAGAAAACAATGCCGCCAATATTATCAGAAAACAATTGTACCAACTACATTATTGGCATACCGATATTGTAATTGCAGATTTAGGCAATATAAAAATTGGCGCTACATTAAATGATAGTTATGCCGCTATAAAAACGGTGTTAGAAGAATTATACATTCGCAAAAAAACAGTGCTCATTATTGGCGGCAGCCACGATATTACTTTGGCACAATACCTAGCCTACAAAAGCACCAATCAAATGCTAGAAGCAAGTTGTATAGATTCTTCTATAAATTTAAAAGGCGAAAACTGTGCCCCTGCCGAAGGTTTTTTAATGGATATGTTTACTGGCGAGCCCAATTTACTCAAGCATTACAACCATATCGCTTTTCAAAGTTATTTTGTACACCCACGCATGTTGCAAACTATTGATAAATTACGATTTGATTGCTACCGCCTCGGCAATGTGCTCGATAATATTGTAGAAATGGAACCCGTTATTCGCAATAGCCATATGCTCAGTTTTGATATAGCCGCTATAAAATACAGCGATGCGCCGAGTAATAAAAATTGCCCCAATGGCCTCACAGGTATAGAAGCCTGCACACTCACCCGCTACGCAGGCATGAGCGCAAACCTAAACAGCATGGGCATTTACGGCTACAACTCAGCAGACGATGTAGCAGACATTACCGCAAAACAAATAGCACAAATGTGTTGGTATTTTATAGATGGTAGGCATAGAAACAATCAAGAATCGGCCTTAGACGATAGAAATAATTTTAACGAATACCATACCGTATTTGCAGAGGTGGACACCACATTTTTGCAAAGCAAACGTACCAACCGTTGGTGGATGCAAATGCCAGATGGACATTTTATAGCATGTAGCCACAACGATTATTTAGTAGCAGGTAAAAATGATTTTCCGGAAAGATGGTTAAGGGTGCAGGAGAGGAATTAGCGATGAGTATTGAGTCCCGAAGTTTCGCATTGGCGTCAAGGTAACTTTTACATTTATCCAACTAGAGTCAATATCAGCAAGCCTTTCACTAAACCGCTGACGGGGTTTACAACCGCCGTCAG
>JAYTLA010000173.1:0-11531 GCA_043729825.1 Ferruginibacter sp. | reverse complement strand
ATTAAAAAACAAAGTTCAATTGATTGGAAATTTAGGTAACGCTCCTGAGGTAAGAAACACCGAAAGCGGAAAAAAACTAGTACGCTTTTCTGTAGCTACAAACGAGCAATACAAAAACGCAAAAGGCGAGCGTGTAACTGAAACACAATGGCACAATCTTATTGCCTGGGGCAAAGTTGCAGACATTGCAGAAAAATTTTTAGTAAAAGGAACAGAAGTTGCCATAGAGGGTAAATTGGTAAATCGTAATTATATGGATAAGGAAGGCAACAAAAAATACATCACTGAAATACAGGTGAATGAGTTGTTGATGTTGGGTAAAGCAACTGGGAATATGGTAGCTTAGGTGATTAAAAACCATTTCTAACATTAACTACGTGGTTATTCACGTGGTTAATGTTTTTTTAATAACAGTAATTAAGCAAAAAATATACAATCACAAATATTTCTCTATCCATAAAATTTAATTAATGCCACTACGCAATAGATTTGGTATTTTTATATTTTTAAAGAACAGAATTTTTTAAACAACATGACAATATCTTCCATAACAATAGAACGGAATGAAATTTTTGAACTAGCATATCGCTTTGTAACCGAAACTGGTGAAAACATTTTCCTTACCGGTAAAGCAGGTACAGGTAAAACTACTTTTTTAAAATACCTAAAATCGCATTGCACCAAAAATATGATTGTGGCAGCACCTACTGGCGTGGCGGCTATAAATGCAGGTGGCGTTACACTCCATAGTTTATTTCAATTGCCATTTCATCCATTTTTACCTACGGCAAATAACAAAGAAGATTTGCTTAAAAAAATGAAGTACAATAACCAACGCTTACAACTGCTTCGCAAAATGGAAGTGTTGGTGATAGATGAAATAAGTATGGTACGTTGCGATGTGATGGATGCAATAGATACACTACTAAAAAGTATACGTAGAAATTATCATACCCCTTTTGGTGGGGTACAATTATTATGCATTGGCGATTTGCATCAGTTACCACCTGTAGCACAAAACCATGAGTGGAATATTTTACAAGAGTATTATGCATCCCCATTTTTTTTTGATAGTTTAGCCGTGAAAGAACAGCAACCTGTACTCATAGAATTGAATAAAATTTACAGACAAAAGGAACAATCGTTTGTAGATTTATTGAATAATGTGCGCACCAATATTATGGGTGAAGAAGATTTTGAAATGCTGCATGAAAGATATATTGCAGGTTTTAGACCTGGTTATGATGAAAATTATATAACACTTACAAGTCACAATAATCAAGCGAATATTATAAACAATGGCGAAATAGAAAAACTACTTGCGCCGCCATTTATTTACAAGGCAGAAGTGGAAAATGATTTCCCAGAAAGCATGTACCCTGCTGATCCATCGTTGTTATTGAAAGTAGGTGCACAGGTAATGTTTTTAAAAAACGACCCTGTCGAAAAAAGATATTTTAATGGAAAGATTGGCGTAGTTACAAAATTAGAAGCAGAAAAAATAGTGGTAGAATGTGATGGTATAGAAATAAATGTATCGCAAGATACTTGGGAGAATAGTAAATACAATTTAAACCGTGCTGATGGAAAGTTGGAACAACAAGTTGTAGGAGCATTTACGCAATTCCCGTTGCGCTTGGCTTGGGCTATTACGATACACAAAAGCCAAGGGCTTACGTTTGATAAAGTAATGATCGATGCTGCAAGTGCATTTAGTAGTGGGCAAGTGTATGTAGCACTCAGTCGTTGTACAAGCTTGGCAGGGATTGTGTTACTAAATAAAATTCCGCATAGTGCTATAAAAGATAATGACCTAGTAAATAAAGGGCAACAAAACCTCACACACAAAGGCTCCCTTGCTGATAGGTTTGAAGGTGCAAGGCAGGTGTATACACAACAATTATTGGAAGAAACATTTTCGTTTAATAATGTGGAAGATTCGATGTTGCAATTGCGCTTTCATATAGATGCAGAAAGTGGAAAGTTGAACAATGGCGCAAGAGAATGGATTGCAAATTTGTTGCATGAGTTTACGACAGAGAAAATGAATGGGTTAAAATTTATTAGGCAAATAAATGCTTTACTAAAAGATGAGCCAATTGCCGAAAAAAACGAACCGCTTCAAAGCCGCATTACCGTTGGTGCTAATCATTTTTTAATAAAATTTAATTCATTTATAGATACTGTAAAAAATCAACCGATGATTACGGAGCATACAGAAACATCTACGATAATAAATGAACATTTACTTTCGGTTGCCAACGCATTGCATGCTGCGGAATATAATTTACAGTATTGTAAAAATCCTTTTTCAGTTACTAGTTATTTGCAGCACAAATTAAATTATGCCCAAACAAAGTTTAACCTTTCTGTGTATGCTACAACGAAAAGAAATACAAAAACAGATTCGCCCAATCCTGAATTGTATGATACACTAAAACGATGGAGAGATATTATTTGTACGGATGAAAATATTCCAATTTATTTAATAGCCTCTCATGCTACACTAAAAGATGTATGTACATATTTGCCTAAAACTAAAAGAGATTTATTGCTCATAAGTGGTTTTGGAAAAGCAAAAGTGGAGAAATATGGAGATGAAATTGTAGATGCTGTTTGTGATTATTGTGAGAGACATAATATATCAACAAATATTGAAGCAAAAAAAGCTGCGCCTAAAAGAGAGCGTAAAATAAAAATAGAAGATGGTTTACCAAAAGTAACCACACAAGAATCTACTTACAATTTATTTAAAGAAGGAAAAACAATTTTAGAAATAGCAGTTTTGAGAAGCCTTACAGCAGGAACAATTGAGGGGCATATTGCTGCTTGTATAGAAAAAGGATTAATTGAAATTACAGAGGTGATGAAAATAGAAAGATACAAAGAAGTTGCTGCAATAATGAAAAGTAAAGGCGAGAAAACCTATACTGAAATGAGAGAACAATACCCAAGTATTGGTTTCGGTGAAATGAGATTAACAGAAGCTGCCATGAAACTTGAAACTGCAGGGTAAATATTTTTAGTTGAAAGAGGAGTGTATTTTCTCTATACTCCTCTTTTTTATTAATTTATATCCTTCAAAACAGCCAATAAATATTTCCAAAATTTTTGTACGCTATTAATGTTTACTTTTTCATCGGGGCTATGAGCGCCATGAATCGTAGGCCCAAAAGATATCATTTGCATAGTAGGATAATTCGTACCTAATATGCCGCACTCCAAACCTGCATGGCAAGCGTTTACCAAAGGCTCTTCATTGTTGTGTAACTCTTTATATTTAGCTACCATCAATTTTACAATTTCATAATCCGGCTTCGGTGTCCAACCTGGATAATTGCCAGCAAAATTTGTAGCGGCACCGAGCATATTAAAAGCAGATTCAATCATATTTGCCAAATCCATTTTTTCAGAATTTACACTGCTACGTGTTAAGCATTGAACAGAGTAGTTGCCATTTTTTACAACAACCCTTGCTAGGTTATTGCTGGTTTGTACAAGCCCTGCTATATTGCTATCCATTCTAAAAATGCCATTAGGAATAGCATAAATACTGTTTAATAAATTTGTTTGTGTTTTTGCGTCCAATACATTTTGCATTGCATTTATTTTTTCAAATTCAAAAGATAGATTTGGATCTGTAAATTGATATTCGCTTTTATAAATTACAGCATAATCTTTTATCAATTTTTCAAATGCTTCAATATCCTTTTCTGCTACAAAAATTTCTGCTGCCGATTCTCTCGGAATTGCATTTCTTAAACTACCCCCATCTATACTCGATATTTGAAAACCAATTTGCTTTGATGCATTCCATAAAAAACGATTCATCAATTTATTTGCATTTGCAAGACCTTTATGAATTTCTATTCCAGAGTGGCCGCCTTTTAATCCTTTAATATTAATTTTAAAAGCAATTGAATTATCGATAGGTTTTGTTTCTTCATACACACCGGTACCGGTAACATCAATACCACCAGCACAACCAATGGTAAGTTCATTGTCTTCTTCCGTATCTAAATTTAGCATGTACTTAGCATCCAACAAACCGCCTTTTAGCGCTAAGGCGCCCGTCATTCCTGTTTCTTCATCTATAGTAAATAAAGCTTCAATGGCAGGATGTAGAATATCTGTACTTGCCAAAACAGTCATTATTGCGGCCACACCCATTCCATTATCTGCGCCCAAAGTTGTTCCTTTTGCTTTTACCCAATCACCATCCACATACATATCTATGCCTTGTTTTGCAAAGTCAAAATTGGTGTCGTTGTTTTTTTGATGCACCATATCTAAATGGCTTTGTAAACAAACAGGTGATTTATTTTCCATTCCAGTGGCAGCCGGTTTTTTAATAATTACATTCCCCACTTCATCTTCGTACACGCTAAGGTTTAAATTATTTCCAAAAGATTTTATAAAATCAATAACCTGTCTTTCTTTTTTTGAGGCTCGTGGTACTGCATTTAATTTTGAAAAATTTATCCAAACATTTTTGGGTTCTAAGTCTTGTATCATCATAAAATTAATTATTAGTAAATATTAGTTTGGAATATCCTGATTCTATTTTGTAAATCAAAACCTTATCGCCCAAAGTCATCTTGTAGTCTTACTATATCATTTTCATCGCTTGGGTTTTCAGCATCGGTATGTCTCCAAATTTCAGCAATAATTCCCCAATTATCTGTACCAATTAACCTGTGCCTTTCACCCTGTTTTAGTTCAATAATATCGCCTTTTGTTAAATTGATTATTTCTGTCTCTTCGTCTGTATCGCTTACCATTACAGCTGCTTCGCCTGCTATCAATTTCCAAATTTCGGCACGGCGATAATGAAACTGCCAGCTCAATCTTTTTTGCGGTGCTACAATTAAAATTTTGGGGCTTAGTTTGCCACTTATAGTTAAATCTAATTTTGAAAGATGAGGGAAAAAGCTGGCGATAAATGTATCGGCATCGTTTTCGTCTAATACAAAAAAACCACCCCAAGGTCGCTCACTATCTTGTGAAGCTATAGCAAGATTTTTTTCTGACAAAAAAGTAGAAACGGTATTAAACACTATTTCTTTATCCATTATTGCACTAAAAATCATTTATATATTTTTTTGTAAAGATTCACTATTATTTTCGAATAAAAAATATTTTTACCCAAAATTAAATTCGTTCTATCATGATCAATTTCTGTATAAAAAAAGGCCGGAAAAATTCCGACCTTAGTTAATCATAGGGGGTAAGCTAATTGTGTAAGGTTATTGTTTGAACCTGAGTTTCTCTATCTCTTTGAACATTGATATTTGAAATAGTGCTATCAAAATATCCATTGTGGCCAAAGAATTTGATTTTATAAACACCCGTTTTCAATCCTCTAATTTTATATTTGCCATCATTTTCTGGTATGGCAAAACCAGTATCGGTTGCATTAAATATTTCTACAAAAGGTAATGCCGCCCGAGGAAAAACCTTACCCTCTACTCTACCCGATTTTTTCATTGAAAAGGTTTTCAAAAAAGGTTTTAGGAAATATTGTCCGCCGCTTATTCGTATTGATTTACACACGTCAAAATCTAACCAAATAGCACTTTGTGTAGATATGTGGTCGTCTTCATCATCGCTATGAATTTTTACATAAACATAATTATTGGTGCCCGACGATAATAAAAGTGGGTGGCTTACACTACCAACAACTATTGAATTGTTTGTGCCGAGCGTTATTCTAATTTTTCTAATTTTGCCTGCAGGTATGTTACCGCTAGCAAGCAATGTGTCTAAACCATTTCTCAATTTTAAAATATTATATACCCCAGCGTTTATAGAAAGCGTATCCCAAAATCCATACTTGTCATGGTGGTGATGGTTATCATCATCATCGTCATCGTCATCGCCATGGTGGTCATCATTACGATGACGTTTAGAAGTGTCTATTTTTACTTCTACAAAACGAATATCTACAAATAACGAATCAAAATTGCATGGGCCATCGGTTAGATAAACGGATAATTTTTTAGTATCAGAATTGGCAACCGGCTCGTCTATTTGCTTTTGGCAAGCACCAATAAAAATAGCTACGCCAATAATTAACAAGAATAACCAAGCAGATGTCTTTTTTACATTTTTCATACATTACATTTTATAGTTATAAAATTTTTACAATAAATAGCACAACCAATTGAAAATTTGTTAAATCAAACAAGAGTTAATTTTTATCCACACGACTCTAGCCAGAAGAGATATTATTCGCAATACTATAACGTAGAATTAGTCAAATTGAGGGTATGTTATGTAACTCTCAAGTTGCAAAACAATTGCCAAAAAATGTTAAACATACTTAACGTTTAAACAGCAATGCTGATAAGCATTTAGTTAGATAAACAAAATGTTATTAACCTTTTTGGAATGTATGATTTAGCTATATTTGTATCACCAGAATTTTTAACTAATGAAAACACTTTTCGTTTGTACTGCTTCATTTGGCATACTATTTTGTAATGCACAGCAAATAGTAGTAGATAGGTCTAATAGCTTGCAAGTGCCTGAAAATAAAGCTACTTCTAAAACCGAGGGCACAAAAGCTTCCCTAAAAGCTTTAATTATTCCTGTTGGTTTAATAACATATGGTTTTATAGCATTGGGTAAAAATGAGTTGAAACAGTTAGATAAAAGTACTAAAGCAACCATTACAACAAACCACTTTGGTTATAAAACTACCGTAGATAATTACCTACAATTTGCACCAGCCATTTCTGTTTATGCGCTTAATGTGTGTGGAGTAAAAGGAAAAAATAATTTTAGAGATAGAACAATGTTGTATGCATTGAGTACAATTATTTCTACTGGCTTTGTTAAGCCATTGAAATATGTTACAAAATCAGCTAGGCCAGATGGATCTTGTAATAATTCATTTCCTTCAGGTCATACTACTACTGCATTTGCTAGTGCAGAGTTTTTAAGACAAGAATATAAAGATGTATCTCCTTGGTACTGTATTGCTGGTTATGCTGTGGCCGCAACAGCGGGTTCTTTAAGGGTGTATAATAATAAGCACTGGGTTAGTGATGTTGTGGCTGGAGCTGGCTTTGGTATTCTTTCTACTAAAATAGCTTATTGGATTTATCCATCCATAAAAAAGAAATTATTTAAGAATAAACCAATGAATGCATTGATGATGCCGTACCATCAAAATGGCACAACAGGTGTAGCATTTGTGTATAATTTTAGAAAATAATTAAGCGCATGAAACTAAAAAATATCCTTAGCATTTTCATTTGCGTTCATTTTTCATTAATAAGTTTTTGCCAAAATACTTCTAGCGATTCGGTTATTGTTAAAAAAAATAACCTTTTGCCTAATGAAAAAAGCTACGATGTAGGAAATGGTAAAATATATGTTTATACTAAGCTTAAACCATTTAGTTTTCTAACTAATGTACCAAAAGATTTTGTGGGTATTGCTAAAGCGCCGTTTAAAAAAAATGCGGTAAACCCAGTTTTATTGGTGGTAGCATCTACAGCCATTTTAGTTTTGTTAGACCAACCTTTAATTGATGGAGTAGAAAATTTTTCTAAGGACATTCACCTGAGCCCGGAAGAAAATTACAAAGATATTTTAAATGTAAGAATAGGTAAAACAGACATCAGTTTACTTAAAGCTCCTGAAAATATTAATACAGCATTATACCAATTAGGGCAGGGGTTTCCAAGTTTATTAATTGGCGCAGGTTTGTTTACTTATGGCAAAATACACAAAGATTATAGGGCACTAAGTACTGCCAACCAATTAGCAGAATCTTTTATTGTAATGGGAGTAGGCACACAATTTATAAAACGAATAACGGGTAGACAAACGCCCATAGCAGCAACACAACGTGGCGGTGCATGGCACTTATTTCCCTCATTTAAAAACTATCAAACAAATACACCTAACTACGATGCTTTTCCATCTGGCCACTTGGCTACTTTAATGAGTACCGTTACCATACTTACAGAAAACTATCCCGAAAAAAAATGGATAAAACCAGTAGGATATTCTATTACGGGGCTTGTTGGTTTTTCTATGATGAATAATAAAGTGCATTGGGCTGGTGATTATCCTTTAGCCATTGCATTGGGATATTTATGTGCAAAGCAAGTTGTAAAACACAATAGAAAAGTTATTGATAATAAAGTTTCCAAACATAAAGGCACCATATCTTATTCATTTGATTATGCAAATGGAAGAATAATACCAGGCATAGTTTACAAATTTTAATGTACACTTACACTTTTGTAGAATTACTATTTAAGTTTATATGCAACACCAATATTAGCTGCAAATCTCAGATTGCTATAACTCGCTTCGCCATATGGTGCAAAATTTGGGCTGATAAAATAACGAAGACCAACAAGCGCCCTGTATGCAATAGGGGTTGGCAATGGTAATGTACCAGCATCAGAACCATTTTCGTTTTTATAACTGCCTTTCCATAATGTGGCACCAATAGATACTTTGCTGTATGGATCTAATTTGTCGGTTATGTAAAAATGATACACGGTAGAAAATAAAATAGACGTAGCGGAAACTTTTGCGGTAGTAGTGGTAGGAACAACTAAAGGTATTGTGCCAACTTGTGTAGCACTTGCATAAGAAAAACCAATACCCATTCCTAGGTTTTCTTTTATCAAATATTCATAATCGAAATAAAATGGGCCTACTTTATTTGTAGTTGTAGAAGATGATTGTGTGCCTGTACCTAAACCAAGGCCGCCTAAAATCCCACCAATGGTATTAATGGTAGCTGTAGGTGCGTTAATAAATGACGCTATATTATTTGGCGCACCAATACCTACTTGCAGCACCTGCGATCTCTTTTTTAAAATAGGTGTGCCTTCAAAAGCCTTTGCAGGCTTTATAGCTTCGAGTACTTGTAATATCTGGCCATTTACCAATTTTGTTGATGAAAGAAAAAGTAATGAAAGCAATGTAATTTTAAAATAAGTTGACATGAGTTGATGATTAAAAGATGGCTAATAAAATTATTTAAAGAATGGGGTTATTTTATCGTAAACGAAAAATAATTTTTTTAATTGCCTTAAATGTATTTATAAAGCAGCGCTCAAGTACTTTACATTTTTATGACTAATCAAACAGTCTTTTACAAGGGCTTAACAATTAAATTAGTTTCTTTACAAAAAAATTTAATATTTAAAAAACTCACATTATGAAAAAATTATTCTTAGGCTTTGCTTTTGTATTAAGCTTTGCGGGTATAGCTTCTGCACAAACAAAAACAGCTCCTACTACAGCACCAACTAAAGTAAAAGAAGTAGCAGTAAAACCGGCAACTACAACAAAAACTACTCCTGCTGCATCTAACACAACAAAAACACCTGCTACTGCAAGATCTGGTGCTGTAAAATTAAAAGCTGACGGCACTCCAGATAAGCGTTATAAAGCTACCTCAAAAAATGTTCCATTAAAAAAAGATGGTACACCAGATAAGCGTTTTAAAGGAAATAAATAATCGCTCTATAAATTTTAAAAAAAGCAATCATTAACGATTGCTTTTTTTATGCCAATATATTTGCAAAAAATAAAATGCCTCGAAAAAATCGAGGCATAAATATTAAAAGTTATTGTATAAAATTAACCAAGCGCTACTCTCCTAAACGCTGTAAGCTTAAGGTCTTCGTTGGTAGCTTTTAAATATTCCGCTACAGATTTTCCATTATCTTTTACAAATGGTTGTGCAAGCAAAGTATTATCTTTTAAAAATTTGTTTAATTTTCCAACTGATATTTTCTCCGCCATCTCTGCTGGCTTACCTTCAGCTTTTATTAATTCTATAATTATTTCTTTTTCACGTGCTATTGTTGCTGGGTCTATTGCAGACTCATCTATTGCTAAAGGATTCATAGCGGCAATTTGCATAGCCACATCTTTGCCAGCTTCTGCTGCTTCGTGTGTCATGCCTACCAATACACCCATGCGGTATGCGCCATGTATATAACTTGCTACAAAAGGCGCTTCTACTCTTTCAAATTTTTGTATTTCTATTTTTTCGCCGATAGCTGCAAGCTTATCGTTTATCATGTCAGAAACTTTAGCACCGTTTATTTCTACATTGCCAAGTTCTTCTGCGCTTTTTACATTGTTTGCAATAGCTGCATCCGCTATGCCTTGTGCAAATGCTACGAAGTCTGCATTTTTACTTACAAAATCGGTTTCGCAGCTAATACAAAGTACGATACCTGCTTTTTTATCTGCAGTTGTCATAGCAATTACAACGCCTTCTTTCGCTTCACGATCGCTACGTTTTGCGGCTACTTTTTGTCCTTGTTTGCGAAGCCAATCTATTGCTCCTTCAAAATCGCCATTGCTTTCTGTAAGCGCCTTGCGACAATCCATCATACCAGCACCTGTGGCTTGGCGTAATTTATTTATATCTGCTGCTGTTATTGTTGCACTCATAATATAATAGCCCCTCCAAACCTCCCCAAATGGGAGACTTTAGCGTCTCACAATTCGAAGAGAATTTTTATTTTTAATGTTTTAAGAAATTTATTTTTAAAATATACTTGCTTTCTATATAAAAGTTGTCAACTTGAAATTTGAGCGTTGAACATTGATTATTGAACATTTTATTTTTTAAAGTTTTAAAATGTTCAACACCCAACAAACAATTTTCAATATTCAAGTATAAAAACTTTAAATAAAATAAGCTTCTTTACTTACCACCACCTGCTGCTGGTCTTCTACCACCTTGTCCTGGTCCTGCTACTCTACGTTTTGGAGCGCCGCCTGGTCCACCAGGTCCACGACCACCACCACGTCTTCTATCATCTGCACCATCTTGCTTGCTTTCAAAACGAGCTGCTTTTGCTTCTGCGCTTTCTTCGCTTTCATCAGCATTTTCATCGTCTTTGTTGTTTTGACGATCTGCCAAACCTTCAGCAATAGCTGCGGTAATGTAGTTTACAATAATAGCAATAGACTTTGTAGCATCGTCGTTTGCGGGTATCGCAAAATCAACTTTGTTAGGATCAGAATTGGTATCTACCATTCCGAAAGTAGTAATGTTTAAACGCTTTGCTTCAGCCAATGCAATATGCTCATGGCCGATATCAACTAAAAATAAAGCAGATGGAACTCGGCTGATATTTGCAATACCGCCTAATACTTTTTCCATTTTATCTTTCTCACGAGTAAGCTCTAGTCTTTCTTTTTTGTTTAAGTTTTCTGCACTACCATCGCCAAGCATTTTTTCGATGCTTTGCATTTTCTTTACACTCTTACGGACAGTATTGAAATTGGTAAGCATACCACCCAACCAACGCTCAGTAACGAAAGGCATGTTTACACGCTTTGCGCTTTCTTGTACAATTTCTTTTGCTTGCTTTTTAGTAGCTACAAACATGATCTTTTTACCACTACGAGCTACGGCTTTAAGTGCAGCAGCAGCTTCTTGTAAGCCTTCTACTGTTTTGTTAAGATCTATGATGTGAATACCTTTCTTTTCTGCAAAAATGTAAGGAAGCATTTTTGGATTCCACTTTTTCTTT
>JAYTLA010000172.1:0-2858 GCA_043729825.1 Ferruginibacter sp. | reverse complement strand
GTGTTTCTCCAGCGTATAAACCCAATGTCTTATAGCTACCTTTTGAGTATTCATACTCAAATGATATAGGCAGCCTGCTTTCGTCTAGCAACCCTTTTGGGTTATCTATATGTTCTTCGGGGCGATAAATGCCTAAAATATCTTTCGTTAAAACCCCATATTTTTCTCTAAATAATTTTAGCTGCTCTGCATATTGGCGGCAAAATTTATCTTCGTTATACAATTCAAATTCTAACTCTTGAGCAGCTAAAATTTCTATTAGTTCTACCCAACCATCATGCGACATTCTTGTGGCACTTTTTTTAATTAAATCCAATATATACCAATCGCCAGATTGTTCCGCTATTTTTTTTGCGGTATTATTTAATCTTAGGGTGGTACCCACCAATACTTGTGAGTAATCTCTAAGCCAGTTTCCGTAATATATTTTGTAAATTTCATCTTTACTAAATATTTCTTTAAGCGCTTTTAACTCAATACCGCCATGTTGACCAGGTTCAAAACCAGAAGGAAAGTCTGCTAGTTTTTCTTCAACCTTGGCATTAGGGTAAGTGGTATTGGAATCTATTTTTCTTGCCTCTTGTTTTACCAAATCTAAATTGGTAACTAGCTCTCCATTAAAATAAGGTATATTTACTTTAGCATACCTAATATCCTTAAGTTGTAAGCTTGTTTTTGTTAAAAAGAAAAAGACAAATTTTGCGCCTTTGTCTAAATAAACTTTATATTCCTTTTTATTTTCGTTATAATTTATTCTTAGCAAATTATCTATATGGTGCCCATACTCCTCTACCATAGCAATTAATAACGCTGCTTTTACTTTCTCGTCGGTTAAACTGTCTTCTATAAATTTTTTTTCAATAATAATTTTTTTTTTTCTGCATTGTAATTTACTTTTATGTCTTCTATGAGTTTTTGTGTTATAACAATGGTAGGCGGTTCCATACTATCCTTTAGCAGGTTATCGTACAGTTTGTATAATGCTTTTATTTCAATATCTTCACCAAATACGGTAAGCATAAAAATACCAAAAGCCACCTTGCCCATTTCTTTTGCTATTTGTTTTAGCTGCTCTTGTGCAAAGGCACTTTCTAATTTATACAAGCTGCTTAAATCCTTAATGCCAATTGTGCTTAAAATAAATTGCATCATGTTATAATGCACCAATTCGCTATTAAAAAAACTTTTAAACGTTTCTGCATTTGTTTTAAATGCCTTTCCTTCTAAACCACTAAAATTAATTTTTTCTTTAGTAAAATTTCTTTCACAAGCACTTTTAAAATTGTTTCCAAATTTAAAATAGATATTTATATCATTGTTTTCTTGTACTTCAAAAAAACTGCAAATTTCATTTTCAGATACTTGTACAAACTCTTTGGCATTTGCAGCTGCTACAACACTCGGGTAACTATAACTTATTAAATTAATGGGTATTTTGTTGCTATCAAATTTAAATTGTTTGCTATCAACAGTACGTAAATTGTCAAACAAGTCTGCACCATCATACATCCAAAGTGCTTTGGCTAATATACAATCTGCATGCGGAAGAAATGTATCTGCAAAATCTAAACTATAATAAATAGACCAATCTAATTTAAAAAATTTATGTGGTCTGGAATTATGGTTTATTTTTTCCCATAATTTGTTTTGGAGCAAGCTTGTTTCCATACAATAAACAATTTCTTTACAAATAAAAAATTAGTTGGCAATACAATGATAAAAAAAACTTTTGAAATTCTTCATTTTAAATATTAATAACCAAAGTTTTAACAGTTTAATTTTTTTCTCTATTATATAATTGAAATATTGTGAGATTAACGCAACAATATTTTATACTTGTTTTTACTTGCCCATATAAAAGTTGATAAGAGAATTATTTTTAAAATAAACCTCACTTAAATGAAAATAAGTGAACAAACAAAAAGACTTGCTTTTGCCAGCAGGTTATAACATACAACCCAAACAAATGTCAAATAAAATTTATTTTCTAACACCCTCAAAGTTTTAAAAAATGAATCATACATTGTGCTATGGCAGAAAACAATAAACCCGATGTAGTTTTAATTGGTGCAGGCATAATAAGTGCTACGCTAGGTATTTTTTTAAAAGAATTACAGCCAGATATTAGCATTGCTATATTTGAGCGGTTGCCCGAAGTAGCAGCAGAGAGTTCAGATGCTTGGAACAATGCAGGTACGGGGCATTCTGCCTTTTGCGAATTAAATTACACTCCACAAAAAGAAGATGGCTCTATAGCTATTTCCAAAGCATTGAAAATAGCGGCACAGTTTGAAACCAGCAAACAGTTTTGGGCTTACTTGGTAGAGCAAAAATATTTTAACGATCCACAAGATTTTATAAATCATATACCACACATGAGTTTTGTGTGGGGGCAAGAAAATGTAAATTATCTTAATAAAAGATACGAAGCACTTACAAAAAATGAATTGTTTAATGGTATGCAATTTTGTGATGATGCAGCACAATTAAAAAAATGGATACCGCTTGTAATGGAAGGCAGAGCAGAAAATGAAATTTGCGCCGCCACAAAAATGGATATGGGTACCGATGTGGACTTTGGGGTGCTTACTCGGGTAATGATAAAACATTTGCAAGCGCAAGATGGAGTACAACTTTTTTTGCATAACGAAATAAGAGATATTGAAAGAGAAAATAATGGACATTGGGAAATAAAAGTAAAAGATTTGTTGAGTGGCGAAAATAGAAAACTAGAAACAAAATTTGTATTTATTGGAGCCGGTGGTGCAGCACTTCGATTATTAGAAAAATCAGATATACCCGAGGCTGAGGGCTATGGCGGGTTTCCGATAAGTGGGCAATGGCTGCGTTGTACAAAT
>JAYTLA010000171.1:0-11635 GCA_043729825.1 Ferruginibacter sp. | reverse complement strand
CAAACAATACGAAGCTTTACAAAATGCATACGATGCCATCATAAATAATACCACCGCTTTTAAATTGGTAAATCCGCAATATTTTGGTACCGAATTATTAGAGACAAAACAAGCCGCAGCAGAATTTTCGTATGCAAGCGCAGAAGGTTTTTTAGTAAAACAAAACCGTGAAGATGCAAGGAGTGCTTACAGTTTGTTTAAACGTGCAGATAAATATGTGCCCGGTTTTAAGGAAAGCCGTGCTAAAATGAACCAGGCATTTGAAGCTTCTGTAATAAATGTTTTAATAAATAGAATAGAAGATAATTCGTATTTTTTTAATAGTGGTTGGGGCAATACAGGTTACAATTACAGCAACCAATATTTTCAGGAAAGCCTCGTGAGAGATTTACAAAATACCAATAGTTACAACCGTTATGCAGCAAGGTTTTTTACTGATTGGGATGCACGCAGAGAAAATGTGCAGCCAGATTGGGTAGTAAATCTTCAGCTTAGAGATATGAACATTCCCTACCCCACAACATATAATTATCAAAGGCAGGCAAGTGCAGATGTGCAGGATGGAAGAGATACCAGTGGCAAACCAATTTATAGAAGAGTGTATGCCACCATAAATGTGCGCAGACAGAGTTTTGATGCTAGGGCCGCTTTGGAAATGAATATTAGAGATGTAAAAACAAATCGCAATATCAGTTACCGAAACTTTAGCAACAACTATCGCTGGCAAGAAGAAACTGCCACTTACACAGGCGATAGACGTGCACTTAGCAGCAATGATTGGGCTATGGTAAACAACAATAATTTTAATAATCCACGCAGAGAAGATGTGTTGGAAGACTTGTATAGAAAAATTTATCCGCAAGTAAAAAATGAAATTACCAACCAGGTAGATTGGTAATTTTATCAAAACTTTTTTATTAAAATCTATTTGGGGCTGTAAGCATTTTTGCTTTTATCATCATTTTATCCGGCTGTATGTAGTAGTTATGCACGCAAGTAATTTTATACTTTAAAGTTTATTTGTGCAAGAGCTACTACTGCTCATCCCGCACTGTGTCCCGATATTTTTGTCGGGAGCTCTTCATCTTTAGTTTTTCAATTGAGCAATACCACAACCGCTTCAATTAATTTCAAAACTCATTTTAATTTTAAGAACAACCGTTTGCAGAAAAAAAATTACATTTCAAAAACAAAAGAATATGGCTGCTTTTTTTATTTGTCATATATTGTTTGTTCAACCCCCATAACATGAAAAAAATAATTTTTCTATTTTCTATTTTATTAAGTGTACAAAGTACAATAGCCCAATTACCACAACTCAATAAAAACAATATCTCTGCAATCATAAAAGTACTAACCCCTGAAGAAAAAGCCAGGTTAATTATGGGTTTAGGCATGAATTTACCAGATGGCTTATTAGGACCAAACACAACACCACCCGATACCACACACACTATTAACCCTGTTGCAGGTTCTGCAGGAGTTACTTATGCTATTCCAAGATTAGGCATTCCTGCAATTGTATTAGCAGATGGCCCAGCAGGCTTGCGCATAGACCCCACAAGGGCAAACGATACAAAAAAATATTATTGCACCGCATTCCCTATTGGTACCATGCTTGCAAGCACATGGAATGATGCACTTGTACAAAAAGTAGGTAAGGCCATTGGCAACGAAGTAAAAGAAAGAGGTGTGGATGTGTTGTTGGCACCAGCCATAAATACACATAGAAATGTATTGGGCGGAAGAAATTTTGAATACTATTCTGAAGATCCATTGATAAGTGGTAGAACAGCCGCTGCATATATTAATGGTGTACAATCAAATGGCGTGGGTACATCTATAAAACATTTTGCTGCCAACAATCATGAAGCAAACAGAATGAAAATAAATGTTCAAGTAAGCCAGCGTGCCATGAGAGAAATTTATTTAAAAGGATTTGAATATGCTATAACAGAAGCAAATCCTTGGACAGTTATGTCTTCTTACAATAAGATAAATGGCACTTACACATCACAAAATAAATATTTATTAACTACTATTTTACAAGATGAGTGGAAATTTAAAGGACTTGTAATGACCGATTGGTTTTCAGGTGATGATGGTGCTGCACAAATGAATGCGGGCAACCAAATGATAATGCCTGGAACTAAAAATCAGTATAATCAAATTATTGCAGCTTCAAAAGATGGATCATTATCAGAAGATAGATTAAACAAAAATGTAGAAAAAGTTTTGGAATTAATTTTGCGCAGCAATACATTTAAAAAATATAAATACACCGATAAACCAAATTACAAAGAAAATGTAACAACGGCTATAGAAGCAGCAACAGAAGGCATTGTACTATTAAAAAACAACGACAATAGTTTACCATTAAAAGATAAAAAAACAAAAATTGCTTTGTTTGGAAATGCTTCTTACAAAACAATAACAGGTGGTACAGGCAGTGGCGATGTAAATAAAGCTTATACTGTTTCTATTTACAAAGGACTAAAAAATAATTTTATATTAAATAATGATTTGCAAAAAGACTATGCTAGCTATATAAGCGATGAAGAAGAAAAGGCGCCCAAAAATTTGCCATGGTTTTTTCCTAAGCCTGTCATTGCAGAAATGATTATAACTAATACTGCTGCAAAAAAATATGCTAAAGAATTTGATATAGCCATTATTACCATTGGCAGATCTAGCGGAGAATTTGCAGATAGAAAATTGGATGATGATTATTTGCTTACAGAAAATGAAAAAACCAATATTAAAATTATTAGCCAAGCTTTTCGTGCACAAAAAAAGAAAATTATTGTGTTATTAAATATAGGCGGTATCATAGAAATGAAAAGTTGGGAAGCAAATGCAGATGCTATTTTACTAACTTGGCAAGGTGGGCAAGAAGCAGGCAGAGCCATTGCAAGTGTTATAAATGGCGAAATAAATCCTTCTGGGAAATTGGCAACTACTTTCCCAATAAAATATAAAGACTTAGCATCAGCAGAAGGTTTTCCTGGAACGCCAGATTCATTACCTACATCTATACAATATAAAGATGGCATTTATGTGGGCTACAGATATTTTGAAAAATTTAAAGTGCCAGTACAATACGAATTTGGATATGGCTTGAGCTATACAAAATTTGAATACAGTAATATCAAAATAAACAGTACCACTTTTAAAGATAAAGTAACTATATCTCTAGATGTTACCAACACAGGAACTGTAGCTGGTAAAGAAGTGGTAGAAATATATTTAGGTTCGCCATTAACAACATTAAGCAAGCCTGTGAAAGAGTTAAAAGCATTTGACAAAACAGAGCTTTTACAACCAGACAAAAAAGTAAAAATGACTTTTACCATCAATAAAATAGATTTAGCTTCGTTTAATGAAAACCAATCTGCTTGGGTAGCAGATGCTGGTGCATATAAAATTTATGTAGGCGCTTCATCAAAAAACATTAAATTGACAACGGGTTTTACATTAGCAAAAACGTTGGTAGTGAAAAAAGTAAATAATGTATTGGCTCCTATTGAAAAAATTGAAGAAATAAAATAAAAAAACTCTGAATTTAAAATTGTTCCCGCAATAAGCGGGATCGAAGGCGATGCAGGATTAAAATGACTACCTTATAATATTCTTAACCAGCCTTCGACAAGCTCAGGCTGACACAACAATAATTGAACGATTATGAAAAAAATAACCACTGCTCTCCTATTTTTATCTCTAACCATTTCTACAATGGCACAAAAAACACCCGATAAAATTTATGGACAGTTGTTTTTAGATATACAAAACGGAAATGTATTTCCAGATAGTAAAACATTTGTGGATTGTACCCCTAAAAGAAAAGTAAGCGATATCATGTACGATTATGGTTTGCAAAAAAGCGCAGGCTTAAATTTAAAAAAGTTTGTAGCCGATAATTTTAATGTACAAGCACAACCCAATGTAACCAATATTAAAGAAGGCAAATCTATTGAAGCCCATATAAAAGATTTGTGGACGGTACTAAAAAGAGCTGAAGATAAAAAAGTAGAAGGCTCTAGCTTATTGGCATTGCCAAAACCATACATTGTACCAGGTGGCAGATTTACAGAAGTATATTATTGGGATAGTTACTTTACCATGCTTGGCTTAAAGGAAAGTGGCGAAACAAAAGTAATAGAAGACATGATAGATAATTTTGCTTTTTTAATAAATACGTATGGTCATATACCAAATGGAAATCGCAGTTATTATTTAAGTAGAAGCCAGCCTCCATTTTTTGGAATGATGGTAACCCTGCTTGCTAGCATAAAAGGTAATGGTATTTATAAAAAATATTTACCTGCATTGCAAAAAGAATATAATTTTTGGATGGATGGTGTAGGCAATCTTAAAAATGGCGATGCTTATAAAAGAGTAATAAAATTAGATGATGGAACGGTATTGAATAGATATTGTGATGATGATGATATACCAAGACAAGAAGGACACAGAGAAGATGTAAAAACAGCGGAAGAAGCTGTTTCACAAAAAACAATGACCATGCGTTTTGCGAGCGAAGCTGCCATGACAGCTTTTAAAGAAACAGAATCAAAAATTATTTATAAAAATTTACGCAGTGCCGCAGAAAGTGGTTGGGATTTTGGCAGCAGATGGTTTACTGACCCTTCTAAAATTTCTACCATACATACTATAGATTTTGCACCTGTTGACTTAAACAGTTTATTATTGCATTTAGAAAATGTGTTGATAAAAAATGGGGGCAAAGTAAATGCAGCAATAAATACCAAAAGAGCAGCAGCCATTAAAAAATTATTTTGGAACTCAGCTGCATCTTTTTATTGCGATTATGATTTCGTAGCAAAGAAAGTATCATCGAGTATTACTGCCGCAGGTTTTTTTCCATTAAGCATTTTAAGTTACACACCTGCTGAAATAAAAACAATTGCACCAAAAGTAGTTGCATCTACAAATTTAAATTTATTAAAACCCGGCGGTATTGTAAGTTCTACGCAAAGTGTAGGCCAACAGTGGGATGCACCAAATGGTTGGGCTCCACAACAATGGATGGCAATTGTAGGATTAGAAAAAATTAGTCAAAAAGCATTAGCAAAAGATATCGCAACACGTTGGACGTCGTTAAATAAAAAAGTGTACAAAGCCACAGGCAAGCTTACCGAGAAATATAATGTAGTTGACTTAACTTTAGAAACAGGCGGAGGAGAATATCCAAACCTTGATGGTTTTGGATGGACAAACGGTGTATATCTTGCCTTAGTGAAAAAATACAATTTAAAATAACCAATTCGCAGAGATGACATCTTTTAGAAAGATGTCATCTTTCTTACCTAGGCTCTAGTAAATAAAATTGATATGGTTTTAGTGTGAGATACTGATGATCATAACCAACATTAATGATTGTATCGCTCCAATGATCATAAAACTTCGTTGGTTTAGCACCATTTTGTTTAAATGTATACCAACTAATATTGGTATCTACATCACTAAAATTAAAAATGCAATACACGCTATCTTGCTCCCATGCACGCAGATATCCAGCTACTTTATTATTATTGGTATTAAGCCAAGTTACATTTTTCTTATCGGCAATAACAGCAAGTTCTTTTCTTATGAAAAGTAGTTTTTTTGTAAACGAAAATATTTTATGCTCTGCAGTACCTTCAATGTTTGCTTTGGCATTTTTTGCCCAATCTATCATGGGGCGATGCATCCATCTATTATCATAACTTTTGTCTGCATCATTTAAATAAGTATAATCGTTTATATAACCCTGTTCATCACCATAAAAAAGAATAGGCAATCCACCAATAAATATACTTTGCGCTTGCATCAAAATTATTTTTTGAATAGAAATCGCAATGGCAAGTTCATCTTTGTTTTCCAATGCTTTTTCTAATCCACATAAAGACGCTAACGAACCACTTATTCTGGCATCGCCAGTTTTTTCATTTACCGAAAATAAAGCTCCTTTTGCTGGAGAGCCATCATAATTTCCAGAATAATAATTTTTTAAAAAAGAACGATGTTGATACGGATTATACCCCGCCTCTCCAATCATATAATCATCATAGCCTAAGCCAATATCATCATGACAACGAGTGTATGTAATCCAAGAAGTACCGTAAGGTTTTTTTACTAAATGTTTTTGGGCAGCAAGCATAATACGTGTATCACCCGTAGCCAATGCATCCCACTGAAGTGCCATCTGTGTTGCATTGTAGGCAAAATCACTTTCTCTAGCTACGAAATCATTTTCACCAAAATATTTCATTATTTCCACTGGAGAAACAATGGCCTCTGCCAATAAAGCCATACCGGGTGTAGCTACTTGTACGCATTGCTTTATCAATTGTATGATGATGTGAGCTTCTTCTAAATTCTGGCAATGGCTTCCTATTTTTTTCCATAAAAAGGCGGGAGCATCTATTCTTAAAACATCTACACCAAGGTTTGCACAAAAGAAAATGTTATCTAACATTTCATTAAATACTGCTGGATTTGCATAATTTAAATCCCATTGGTAATGATGAAAAACGGTCATTACCCATTTATCCAATTCTTTTATATATGTAAAATTACCAGGAGAACTTTCAGGAAAAACTTCCGGCATAGTCTTTTCCAATTCATCAGGCATTTGCCTATCATTAAAAAAATAAAAATAATCTTGGTATTTTTTTTCTCCTGCCCTTGCTTTCATAGCCCACTTATGCTTATGTGATGTATGATTGAGCACAATATCCATCATAAGGCACATATCTTTTTGATGCATTTTTTTTTGTAAACCTTTGACATCATCTATATTGCCAAAACGAGCATCAATTTTTCTAAAATCGCTTACAGCATATCCACCATCACTTTCATTTTTAGGGCTTTCAAATACTGGCATTAGATGTAAAAAGTTTACGCCAAGCTCTTCAAAATACGGCAATTTATCGGATAAGCTTTTTATGGTTCCACAAAACCTATCCACATATAAACTCATACCACAAAGCTTGTTACTTAAAAACCATTGTTCGTTTTTATTTCCAATTTTTTGTTCGTCTAGCTTTTTTAAATCGTTGTTTCTGTTATAAAAAGCTTTATTTATGATTTCCAATAATTCAGCAAAAGCTTCTGTATAATTTGGATGATTAGCATATAATTTTTTAAACAACATTTTTATATCATCCATAGCAGCAATCTGCCTTTCGGCAAAAGCTTCGTTTATAGAAATCGACATTTCTTTTTCGCTCAATATTGTTGTAGTTGTAATCATTATATCTTCCCTAATCAATTAAAAATTTCTTTGTTTAAATGTTTAAATGCCTCCATAGCACCAAGGTATTCGCATGTTCTTGCACCAGCTTTATTTGCATTGCTAATAATTGTTGTCCATTGCTCTAGCGTAAGACTTTCAGTGTCTTTTGCACTTCTATTACTCAATTGAAACAATAAAGCGCCGACGAATGCATCGCCAGCGCCTGTTGTATCAATAGGGGATATTTTTATACTAGGTATACTTGTAGTAGTGTTTTTGTAGCCAAATAATGTTCCTTCTGCACCAATGGTAATAGCAAAATTTGCAGTAGTATTTTCCAACAAGATTGTAGCAGCTTCTGATACAGTTTTCGTTTTTGTAATCAACAAAGCTTCTTCATCACTCAATTTAAAAAAATTACAATTTTGCAAAAAGTACCAACTTTGCTCTATAAAATTTTCGGTATCATTTGGAAAAAGCAAATGCCTATAATTAGGATCGAAGCTTACGAAAATATTTTTTGCCCTTGCTGTATGCAATAAATTTTTATAGGCTTCTTTTAATGGCCCATCTAAAAATCCTGTTGCACTCCCAAAATGTACAATGCTAAAATCTTCTATATTTATTACTGCAATGTCTTCATTACTCAATTGCCCATCTGCTCCTCTATTAAAAACAAAATCTCTTTCTCCATTTTCCATCAGGCTTACAAAAGCCATTGTAGTAAAATGTTTTTCATCTTGTAGCATCCATTTTGTTTCTACACCAAAATCTTTCATTACCTGTATGAGTTGGTTTCCAAACGGATCTTTACCCACTTTTGCAGCAAGCTCTACATGGCCGCCAAGCGCTCCAATAGCCGCAGCCACATTAGTTGGTGCGCCACCAGGCTTCTTTAAAAAATTTTCTCCGTTAGATAAGCTTTGCCTTTTATCGGTACAAATCATATCTATTAAAGCTTCTCCTATGCAAAGTATTTTGTTCATAAATATTTTTAGAATTTTTTTATACTGCTACCCATTTTTAAGTAAATGCTCATTAATAATTTCTTTACTTTTTGGTTTAAGCAAAAGAGTAAGTATAGCTGCAATTAATAACATCACACCACATAATTTAATAGCTGCTACTGCATCTCTATTTAATAAATCACGAAAAATATTACCAAACGATAAAGTATAAATTAACATTGGTATTACAATTAGCATATTAATTATTCCCATGTACACTCCAAATCTTTGCCTAGGAATACTTCTTGACACAATTAAATATGGCACCCCCATCATACTAGCCCATGCAATGCCTAAACCAACCATCGAAAATGCCAAGCCAACTTTACTTTGTACAGTAGTTAAAGCAAACATGGTTAAAGCTCCAAGACATAAGCAAATTGCATGTATCCATTTAGCATTCATTTTTTTTGCAACAAATAGTAACAATAATGCAGCCCCTATAGTAATTAAATTGTATAATCCATTTAATTGTCCTGCAAAAGGAACCACTTCTTGCTTATAAATATTGTTATCTGTAATCGTACTATTCCAAATTGTTTTATTTAAAGAAACAGGTAAAAAATCCCAATAAATTTTCATGGCAAACCATTGAAATAGATATACCAACCCAAGCATCCATAATATTTTCGGCATATTTTTTATTGCTGCAGCTATGTCAATAAATGGCGTCAAAATATTTGTCTTACTACTTTTAATGTGTTCCATTTCTTCTGGTGATGGTTCTAATTCGGGCGTAGTTTTCATACTCCACCACACAGAACCAATAGAACAAACTGCACCAAGAAAAAAAGATCCAAACACCCAATAAGGAATACCTGCTGCAGATTCTCCTTTTAAAATGTATTTAAACAGCGTAGGTGACCATGCAGCCAATGTAATACCCAACCCAGTAAACATACTTTGCATTAAAAAACCTTGATGTTGTTGATTATCATCTAACCGATCTGCAACAAAAGCTCTATATGGTTCCATAGCTGTATTATTGGCTACATCTAAAATCCATAAACAACCAACTGCCATCCATAATGCTGAACTAAATGGGAAAGCAAATAATGCAAGCGAACAAAATAATGCTCCAAACATAAAGTATGGTTTTCTTCTTCCTCTTTTTGGAGACCAGGTTTTGTCGCTTAATGCACCTATTATTGGTTGAATAATTAATCCTGTTATTGGACCTGCAATACTTAAAATTGGAAGTTTATCCGGATCTGCATGTAAAAAACTATAAATAGGAGCAACAGAGTTTTGTTGCAATCCAAAACTATACTGAATGCCAAAGAACCCAACATTCATATTTATAATTTGCAAAAAACTTAATCGAGGTTTTAATAACGACATTCACGCTAGTTTAGTTATCAAATATAACTTTATAATAACATGCTTTTTATCTTCTAAATATTGACAGAAGAATGAAGGTATTTGCAAACGTTTGATGTGGGCAAAAAGCAAGGCCCAGTGCAGTTACAAATTATTAAACATAAAAATTCCGGCAAATTTCGTTGCCGGATTTTTGTATCTCTAAAAATTTAATGATTCAACAAAATTTAAAAATGATAAGAGAAACCAATGTTTACCAATCTTGCTTTACTTCTAAAACGATCATTGGCTTCGGGTAGAGTTTGCACTTTTGTAGCAGTAGTTAATTCATTAAAAAAATATTGATACGCTAGTTTTACGCCAAACTTTTCAGTTACCTTGTAACGGGCATAAAATTCAGAATTAAGTGAGCCTCTATCATTATTACCAATAAGCAATACATTAAAGCCTGTTGGTTTTGCTTTTGTACTTGTAGGAAAACCGTTTGAAATAAAAGTAGGTGTGCCTTCAGCTCCAAATGAAGCTCCAATGGCATCTATATTAAAACCTGCCTGCATTTTCGGAGTAATATTATAGCCCAAATTGATTACTACATTAAACGAAAAAATATTTGGTTTAGCAGCAAGTAAAGTATCTTCTTTCAATTTATCTCCTGCTAAACTAGATGGTGCAGACGTAAAGCTTACTCCTGTGCCATAAAATGTATTAAAGCGAGCACCAGTTCCTATAAAAAACTTTCTGTTTTTACCAAGGTTCCAGTTATAAAAATAACCTGCTACTACGCTACCTTGCTTGTTACCAAAACCAAAGCTAAGGTCTGCTAATTGTTGTTTTTTTGGGTTATCTGTTTTTTGAGCCATAGATACAACCGATATTCCAAGCGTAAAAATGGCTAATAATATATTCTTTTTCATAATTAAGTGTTTAGTTTCATTAAAATACAAAGAAAAGGTACAAAAAGTTTTCTAATCTTTAATTTCTTTATCCTTCACAATCGTTAAATCTCCCAAAGCCACTGTAATGGGCATTATACCCACTTGCACAATTACTTTTTTGCCTCTTATTTCTTTTACAATACCTATGCTTCGGTTTTGGCGCATTTTCACTTTGTCGCCAAGTTTTATTTCGCCAGCTACTTCTATAAATTTTTCGTTTAATTTTTTCTTATGGCTTTGCTGCTGAAGTTTTTCTTTTTGGTTAAAGAGCAATGCATGTATCATTTTTACCACCGCATCTTTATCTTCTGCCTTGCGCCATTCTATTACCATGGCTTTTAGGCGGCGCTCCATGTCTTTGAGGTAATTTATTTTTTCTGCACTTATTTTATTTTGCTCTTGCATGCGCTCCATCTCTTGCTGGTGGGTTTCTTTTTTTACCACACGCTGCATTTCTTTTTTAAGCGCTTCGTTTTCTTTTAATAATTTTTCGAGGGTTATTTTTTCTGCATCTAGTTTTTGCAAATCTTGTTCGGTACGGTTCAATAATTTATCTAAACGAAATTGATCTTCATCCACCAATTTTCTTGCACGACTAATAAGTTTTTTATCTAACCCAATTCTTTCAGCAATAGAAAATGTGTAAGAACTACCTGGCTTACCAATTTGTAATTTATACAAAGGCAATAATTTTTCTTCATCAAATTGCATGGCGCCGTTTATAATGCCACGCACTTTGTTAGCCATTATTTTTAAATTTAAATAATGCGTGGTTACAATACCAAATGCATGTTTAAAAGCCAACTCTTCCATAATCACTTCTGCAAATGCACCACCAAGGTTGGGGTCACTACCACTACCAAGCTCATCTATAAAAAACAACGTTTTACCATTGGCATTTTCTATAAAGTGCTTCATGTTTTTTAAGTGAGATGAATACGTGCTTAACTCAAATTCTATGCTTTGCGTATCGCCTATATGTATGAGAACCTGCTTGAATATACCCATGGTGCTATCTGCGCTTGCAGGCACGAGCAGTCCGCTTTGTAACATTATTTGCAGCAAGCCCACGGTTTTCATCGTAACTGTTTTACCACCTGCATTTGGGCCACTTATTACCAATATACTAGCATCAT
>JAYTLA010000170.1:0-15876 GCA_043729825.1 Ferruginibacter sp. | reverse complement strand
AATCTTCGATTTACTTATAAAACGGATGGTAAAAAATGAACCAAAGCGTTTGTGATGAATGATTTAATATTGTTATCTAAACGCCTATACCTATTAATTAAATATAAAACATGAGCTCACAAATAATAACTAAATAGTAGAGCAAATAAAAAAAGATATGATAGATGCATTGGCAAAAAATTGTATTGCCTACTATTTCAGTAAAAATTTATACGGCATATCGTAATAAAATTTGGGAAACAAAATAAACTGAGGTGCTGGCTACAGAACTAGAGCCTATTTCGCCAATATTGAGCCCGTTTAAAATATTGGTGTGGAAATTGTAAAATCGCTCTAGCGCTGAATGAACAAATTTTTAGTTTTTATTCATGTATTATTACTAACAATAATTACTTATCCTTAAGGTTCGGCATTCTTTGCCTCGATTTATTAAAAATCATATTCCCTTTATCAATTCCCTTTCGCATTTCTTTTTGTGTTTCTACAGGCAATAGATAAATTTCTTTACAAGCGGCGCTACAACATCCTTGCATTTTTTCTTTACAACTTTGGCATTGTATAAAAAGCAAATGGCAACCATCGTTTAAACAATTGGTATGTGTATCTGAGGGCTCGCCGCACTGGTGACATTTGGCTATTACTTCGTCTGTAATGCGCTCCCCTAGCCTATCGTCAAACACAAAGTTTTTGCCATGAAATTTATTTGGAAGTTCTTTGGCCTTTACATTATTGGCATAATTAATAATACCACCTTCTAAATGAAATACATTTTTAAAACCATTGTGCAGCATGTAAGCACTTGCTTTTTCGCAGCGTATCCCGCCTGTGCAATACATGATAATGTTTTTTTCTTTTGCATCTTTAAGCATATCAACAGCCATGGGTAGTTGTTGCCTAAAAGTATCACTTGGTATTTCTATAGCTTTTTCAAAACGACCTACTTCATATTCATAATGATTACGCATATCTACAATAATAGTATCCTCATCATCGCTCAGTGTATTAAACTCCTCTGCCGATACATACTTTCCTTTATTAGCCATATCAAATGTATTATCAGTAATACCGTCGGCTACAATTTTATCCCTCACTTTTATTTTGAGTACCCAAAAACTTTTACCAGCTGCTGGTCGCATATTTTCTTCTGCTTGCTGTTGTAGTGCCATGTTTAAACGAAGGCCTTGCAAGCCTTCAGTGGCTTCAATAGTTGCTACAAATTTTTCAGCATTGCTTTCTGGAAAACTTACCTGCGCATTTATACCCTCGTGCGCTACATACACACGACCAAATACTTTTAGTGCTTCAAATTTTTTATACAATTCGTCCCTAAACACTCCAGGGTTTTCAATAAAAAAATAACGGTAAAATGAAATAGTGGTGCGTGGCTCTTTTTCTGCTATCAACATTTTTTTAAGCTCGGCTTGGCTTAGTCTATTGTGTAATACGGGCATTATTTTTATACTTTTTTGAATGAATGCTTGCAGGGCAAACTCAATGCAAAGGTAATTAAATGTATAGTTTATTTTAAATGCACATTTTTTTTTGTGAATATGCTATTTTTTTCATTAAATAAAAAAGGCAGCGCATTTTATAAATGCGCTGCCCGATAATTTAGAAAATATTTTTTATCTTACAATACTAAATTCTTTCAATTTTTGTGTAGTTCCTAAAGAAATATCTCTTTCTACCAAACCTGCACCCTTTGCGTAAAAATTATCATATACTATTACATCCGAAATTCCAGGAGGTAAAGGCATACCATTTCCCAATCTTATATGCGCTAATTCTTTTACGTTTGTTGTATATGCAAAATTATTTGTTAATACTGGTTTAGTATAATCTTTTTGCAAAACGGTATAATCAAAATTTACTGTAACAGGTATTCCCATAAAACTAAGAGGCGGCAAATCTTCGTGCCAAGTAGCATTTAGAGGTTCGTTTAATCTAAAGGTATTTTCTGAAAGTACAGGTATAGTAATCGCACCTAAAAAATTTAAGTCGTACGTTAGTTCTGTAAGATATCCATCACTATAATTTACAAAATAAGTTGGACTTGGCCCTACAGCTGGTTTATCCGACACCAGTTTGTAATATTTTAAATTATTGATAGTAGTATCTTTTGTAACTGTGTAAGTAAAATAATCTGTTGTAGCGTTAACTAAATTTACAGATTCATACTTAAACGTAGATCCTACAGTATAAGGCGCATATTCTCCAGTACCCTCTGGCCAAGTTGGTTCAAAATTAAAATGTGGCTCAAACTCTTTTTGGCAAGATGTAAGAACAACCATTAATAAAAAACAGTAAAAAAATATTTGTTTCATAGTTTGTGCTTTGTTTAAAAAAGCTGAATTAATATATATAGAAACGCATTTTTTTGCTAAGTATTGTTATAGGCAGAAATTAATTAATTTAATAGTAACGATATTTTTAAATTATTTAGATTTTTTTTTGGCTATTACTATAACCCTCAAGCAATGTTTATAGATAAAACATTTTAGCTTTATTGCTGAAATACAATAGATTAAATAAAAAATTTTATACCATATACAATTAAAATTTGGAAAACTAAAAGCACTAAATAAATCGATAACTCTTGCAGTTAATTTAAATTTTCTTTGAGCAGAACCGTATTTATTAACCTTAGTAGCATTTTATCAATAATATCATACAGTTTTTTGATTAGACAACTTCCTTATCAAAAGCCTGTTTTTGTCCTTTAAAAACTACTAAAATATATACTAAGCCAACACAATATTTGAACACATATTTCGTTAATAATAAGAAGTATTACCAAAAATGCAATAAGGCACATTTGCTTACTTGCATCTTGAGTATAATTTATAAAAACCAATCAAAACAGCACGCTTACGTTTATGGTACTTACTAAATCGTATCCACAATTTTTACAAAAAAGATTAGATCATTATGAGCAGGTTGTAATGCCTGCATTGAGTTCTGATAAAAGCCCATTTTTTCTGAATGTAACGCCAAATGAGCATTCCATCTTTGTAGATAATAATGATTATTTAAGCCTGTCTAATAATGCAGAAATAATTGAAGCGCAAATAAATCAACTAAGAATAAACGATAATTCATTAATGTCATCTTTTTTTGTTTCTGGAAAAGGCCAAAGAGAACAATTTGAAGAACAATTAGCTTCACATACAAATCAAGAGGCATCCATATTGTCCACATCTGGTTGGGATGCAAATACAGGGCTAATACAAACAATAGCAGATAAAGACACACATATATATTTAGATAGATTTGTGCATGCTTCTTTATATGTGGGCGCACAACTTTCTGGAGGTATGGTGCATGTTTTTGATCATAATAATCCCGATCATTTAGAGAGAAAAATAAAAGAGTATGGAATTGGAGTTGTAGTTGTAGATAGTGTTTATAGTTCTATAGGCAGCGTTTGCCCATTAAAAGAAATTGTAGAAATAAGTAAAAAATATGATTGTGTTGTGGTGGTAGATGAATCTCATTCTTTAGGTCTATATGGTAATAAAGGAGCCGGAATGGTAGCAGATTTGGGATTGGAAGATGAAGTAGATTTTATTACTGCAAGTTTATCAAAAACTTTTTGCTCTAGAGGCGGAATTATAACTTGCTCTAGTAAATTTAAAAATTATTTTAGGCATAACTCTTTTCCTGCTATATTTTCTTCTGTATTGCAAAATCATGAGGCAGCTCGATTTATTAAAACACTGGAAATTATAAGGAACGATGATTGGCGTAGAGAACAGTTGCATCAAAATACTGCGTATTTACATCACCATTTAGACCATATGGGTTTCAATACTGAAGTAAGTAGTTCTCCAATTATTTCTTTAGAAGTAAATAACGAAAGCAAAGCAATATTGCTAAGAGATTTGTTGGTACAAAAAAATGTAGTTACTGCACCATTTATTCCGCCTGCAGTACCAAAAAAACGCTGCAATGCTAGAATGACAGTAAACTGTAATCTTACCTTTCCTCAAATGCAACATATTGTAAAATCGTGCAAAGAGGTTTTACCTATTGTAAAATTATCGAAGGAAGACGTTAATCAATATAGAGAAGATAATTTATCAGCATAATTTCTTAAAAAAAATCCTCGAAAGAAAGATTCTTTCAAAAAATTTCAAATAACGGCTTTATCTTAATTATTTGTGTTTGAGCTTCCCAGATAAATAAAATATTATTATTCTCAAAAAAGTAATTTTAATAAGAATTTAAAAAATTGCAAATAGTATTTTTGTTCAACGATTAAACGCTAAAAAATAAGTTTTACTCTGATGCATAGTCACACTTTTTTTATGAAATAGTATTACTTAAAATAGCTACTCCACATCTTCATACCATCTCCCCCCTATTTGAAACAAAACGTATATAAAATTAAAGTGCAATTAGTGCCAATAAGAAATTTTAAAATAGGTAGTGAATGTGAAAAATAATAATGCTGAAGTAAATTAAAAAAAATTAGAACGTTTTAATAAAGAGAAAAACAAATGCCAATAATTGGAATTAAGAAGCCAATTCTAAACCAAGTGAAGGAGAATACTTTGATATTTTATTATACAAATCTGTTGGGTTAAAAGGCTTATGAAGGTAATCGTTAAAACCTTTATTCATTAAGTCTGCCCCCATATTATCATACAATGCAGCGGTAAAGGCTATTACAGGAATTAAACTATCAACTTTTCTTATTTCTTTTATTGCTGAATAGCCATCCATTTCTGGCATTTCAAGGTCCATCAAAATTAAGTCATACGAATTTTTGCTAAATTCTTCAAGCGCATGCAATCCATTAACGGTTTCAGTAAATTGTACATTCCATTTCTTCAAAAAAGTAAGCAGCACCATTCTGTTTATTTTATTATCTTCTGCAACTAATACTTTTACACCATGAAGATCTCTCGCATTTACCACTTCTGTTTCTTGAGAAATAACTGTTTTATTTATTTCTAACTCAGCATCAAACCAAAAAGTGCTTCCTTTTTGATACTCGCTCTCTATCTGCAAATTTGAACCAAATAAACCTACTAATTGTTTACTGATAGATAACCCCAATCCTGTACCACCAAAATTTCTTGTGGTGCTATTGTCCGCTTGTTCAAAGCTCTCAAATATTTTTTCAAATTGTTCTGGCTTAATTCCAATACCAGTATCTGATACCGAAAACCTTACAGCCATTTTTTCATCATTCGATTTCAGTACAACAACTTTTAAAGTTATAGTGCCTTTTTTTGTAAATTTAAATGCGTTTGATAAAAGATTAAATAAAATTTGTTTTATCCTTAAATCATCACTAATAACTTCTTTGTCTAATGCTGCATCTATTTCAAATTTAAAAGAAACATGCTCCTTTATATCTTGTGCTACATATACCCTACATAATTTTGTAAGTGTATGTTTTAGGTTAAATATATTTCTATCCAAATTAATTTTCGACTCATTTATTTTACTAAAATCAAGAATATGATTAATCAAATGCAACATATGATCTGATGTATGCATTAATACATCGTAATATTTTTTTTGAGATGTTGAAGCAGTTTCATGCATCAAAAGATTTGTAGTACCTATTATTCCATTTAAAGGGGTTCTTAATTCATGACTCATATTGCTTAAAAATACCGATTTCGCTTTATTGGCCTTTTCGAAACCTTGCATTACATCTAAAAGTTTCTTTTCTGTTAGTCTATGCATATTTATTACTATAGCCATATACACACCACCCATTAACAACGTAAAAGTATAAATAGACATTTGCAGAAGAATTAATACTTTCTCTCCAAAAACCGCATTAAAAAAGTAGTATTGCGGCACTAAAAAACACGCCACAGCAGAAATAAACGTAAAAATAATTGTAGGAAGAAAAGCACGAATTTGCTTTTTTACGTCGTACATAATTTCGTGCGAAATAAAAAGCATGAAGAAAAAATTTGTTACACAATATCCAATGTTTGTAGAATTATGAATAAGGAAAACGCCTAATGCATATACATAAAACGAAATTGATTTAGCTAAAACGTATTTCTTTTTGTAATTCACAAATACAACAGCAAAAATACCTAACAATAAAAAAGCACATATAGCCCATAAAAAGCTTAGCCCGTAATATAAACCATATAGAAAATAAAATGCCGTAAGCGGCATTGGTAGCATTGTTAAAATATTGGTTAGTCTTACTTTTTGAGCATCTTCTATACTCAATCCATCGACTACTCCAAGATTGACAAATTTAGTTAATATTTGAAATATGCGTTTCATTGGTTAATACTTACAATAACGCACAAAATGTAGTTGTAGTATATACGTTACCCTAAAATACAAATTAAATATTTTGTTATAATCATTTTACTAAATATATTCTGAAGAATCAATTGATGATACTATTGATTATTAATAGATTAAAAAAGAGTATCGTTAAATTTATTTATTTGTAAAAGCCTATAATATCAAAAATAATATTTAATCTTTTTTAGTGTTGCAATATCAAAATGCCAAATGATGAGCATAATATTTTAAGTGAAGCACGGCAAATTATTTATTTACAAAAAAATAAACAAAAAAAAGCGACTTATATTATTAAGCCGCTTTTTTGTAGTTAAAGCTGAATAGTTTTATTTATTCTAAAACTGAATAGCTTTCTTTATTTTTTCGTATTCTGCGGCTTTTTTAGGATTAGCTTTAGCATTGTAAACATCTACTAAATAGCCAAGTGCTTGCTGATATTTTATTTTTTGATTTACAGTAAGTTTTGGCTGCTCTGTATAATATTTAACCGATTTTTCAGCGTATGGAATCATTTCATCCATTTTTGCAATAGCTTTAGCATTTAGATCTTTCTTCTTTTTCAAATCTGCTGGCTTAGCTAGCTTACCTTCTTTTATTAGTGCTGCACGAGAACTATAATCTGCTGCTATATTAAACAAATGGTTTGTCAATAATAAATTCGCATCATTGCTTTTATCATTTGGAATGGTAGCTTTTAAAACAGAAATTAATTTTACAGATGTAGCAGAATCAATGGTTGTATAATCTTTTACATAAATGCTATTGTACAATTCTATAGCATAATTATAGCCATTTACAAAGCTTGTTGGGTCTTTGGCTATTAAAGTTTCATACTTTGCAAACAATGCTTTTTTGTCTCCACCTTTAGCTAAATTATCTGTTTCAATACCATCCCAAAAATCATTTTTAGGATATGCAGCTTTAGCCTTTACCATTATCGGATCTAAATTTGCAAAATCTTTTTTTGAATTATAATACGAAACCAAAAATTCATATACCTGCTCATAATCTTTACCTACAATGCCTGCATCTGTTAATGTTCTATATTGCTTTAAAGCATTTAGTGTATCGGTTGCATTTAGTGCAGCGGCAGCAATATTTATAATAAGTGCAGTATCCATTTTACGTGCAGTAAACCCTTCGTAACTGTACTTTCTTTCTAGAATAAAATTTTCCATCATCAATGCTTTGGTAAATGCATTATACGCTGCAGGAAATTTTTTATCATTAAATTGTGCTACACCTACATCATAAAAGCCACCATACAAATCCAAATAAGGGTAGTGCTGCTCCATAGTCATGCGAATATCTTTCTTATCGTTTATTTGTTGCAATTTGAATGCTTCAAAGGCTATTAACTTATAATCGTATGCATCGGTTTTAGACGTAGCTGGGTCCTTAGATATTTCATTATAAATTTTACCTTTATAATACAATCCAGTAGGGTCATTGGCATTTTTTTTATCTGCAAAAAATTTATCAATGGCAGTTTTTGATTCAACTAATTGCTTATTATTGAACATTTTACCAATATCATCCAAAGATTGTGCAAAAGAAGTAGCTCCAATAAAGAGCATCAGAGAAAAAATCAAAATTTTCTTCATGGTGTTTTTTGTTTGTTTTTTAAGCGTTAAAGTTATTAGTTTAAACTGAAAATGATTACTTTTCTAGTTATATTTTTCATAAAACGTGCCAGTAATAATTTCCTGTGCTATAATCTTGTTAAACATTAAATTTGCAACCCGAATAAACATTGATAAGTAAAGAAACCATACAGCAAATACAAAGCCGTATCGATATTGTAGATATTGTGGGCTCCTTCGTAAAATTAAAACGTAGAGGCTCCAATTATTTAGGCTTATGCCCTTTTCACAATGAAAAAAGCCCATCGTTTACAGTATCAGGGGCAAAAGAAATATACAAATGCTTTGGTTGTGGCAAAAGTGGCAATAGTATTGGTTTTTTGATGGAATTGGAAAAATACAGCTATGTAGAAGCGCTTCGTTGGCTTGCCAATAAATATAATATAGAAATTGAAGAAACTGAAGCTACGCCCGAAGCCAAGTTGTACCAACAAGCTTCGGATAGTTTGTATGTCATCAATAATTTTGGGCAAAAGTTTTTTAGCGAAGCATTGTTTGATACCGAAGAAGGCCAAGATGTTGCATTGAGTTATTTAAAGCAACGTGGGTTTAGAGAAGAAATAATAAAAAAGTTTCAACTCGGCTACAACCCTTCTGCTGGAGATAGTTTTGCTAGAGCGGCGCTAGCTGCACAATACAACCCTGAACTATTGCAAAAAAGTGGTTTAGTCGTAATGCGAGATTCGGGTTTGCGAGATAATTATCGTGAACGTATTATTTTCCCTATACACAACCAGAGTGGAAAAGTACTTGGCTTTGGTGCAAGACTCATAAAGAATAATGATAAAGCTCCTAAATACATAAACACTCCCGAAAATGAAATTTATGTAAAAAGTAAAATTTTATACGGCTCTTATTTTGCCCGTATGGCAATAGACAAAGCCGATGAATGCTTGCTGGTAGAAGGTTATACCGATGTGGTAAGTTTGCACCAAGCAGGTGTAGAAAACGTGGTGGCCAGTGGTGGTACATCGCTCACACCAGATCAATTGCGCTTGGTAAAAAAATATACCAACAACCTTACCATTATTTATGATGGCGATGGTGCTGGCGTAAAAGCTGCTGTGCGTGGAATGGATTTGGCACTGGAAGAAGGATTAAATGTTCGCCTTGTTTTAATACCCGATAATGAAGACCCCGATAGTTATGTAAATAAAATTGGTGCTGCTGCTTTTAAAGAATTTGTAGAAAATAATAAGAAAGATTTTGTCATTTTTCAATTAGGATTATCGCTAGAAGAAGCTGGAAATGATTCTGTAAAAAAATCGGCTATTGTAAATCGTATTGCAGAAACTATTTCTAAAATTACCAAAGCTGAGCATTTTACCAAGCGGCAAGATTATGTGAAGCAAGTAGCAGAAATGCTAAAGATTGAAGAAGCAGGATTGAACGATTTGGTAAATAAATTTATTAGGGAAAAAGTACAGAAGGAAGAAGGAAGGCAACAGGCAGTTGTTAGTGAGCAGTTAGCAAATGAGCAAGAGCAGCCAACAGAAGATACAGGTGTAGAAAATCTTTTTAACAAAGATGAAAACCAAGAGCGGGCCATTGTAAGAAGTTTATTGGAATTTGGTTTAAAGCAATGGGATGAAGAAACCACCGTAGCCAATTATATTTTCAAAGAAATGGATGAAAACGATTTGGAAGCCATGATTGAAAATTCAAATCTCATTACCATAATTAATTTATACAAAACTTGGTATAAAGAAGGCAAGAACCCTACCGACAAAGACTTTCTGTATTATGAAGATGCTACTATAAATAATTTGGTTATTAATTTAATGGAAAGTCATACCGAAATAAGTGCCAATTGGAGCAGAATATTTGAAGGTAAAATTGCAACCCGTGAAGATTTATTTAAAGAAGAAGTAATATCTACACTTACGCATTTTAAGCTCCGAAAAATTAAAAAATTGATAGAACAAAATAACAATGAAATGAAAACGGTTTCTACAGACGAAGCTATGATTTTAATAAAAGTACAGCAAGCGTTGAAGAAAGTAGAAAAACAACTTACTGCAAATATGGGCACGGTATTTTATAAATAACCTCAATACATTTTCAACAATACCAAACAACGAGAAACGATGTAACGAGAAACGATTCAACGAGAAACGATTCAACGAGGAACGAAAAACGAGAAACGCTTCAACGAGTAACGGTTTAACGAACTCTTCTCAAATCCAAATCTTGAAAATCGAAACTAAAGTCTGTTAGTGGCGATATGGCTTCCATTTTAAAACCATCAGCCTTACCATTTCTATCCATCGAAAATAATACATAAGCATCCGCATCAAAACTTCTATCTGTCCATTTTACGATAAACGTATTGCTTTTGTATGGCGTTACATATCCATTTAACCTCGGCGATTTTGCAGATGCAAACCACAGCCCGCCTGCTTTAGATGATATCGTAACTTCCCCAAACCAGCTATCCTTATATGTGCCAGTAAATAAACTGTCTACCACTTTTATGCTACCATCTTTTTCTTGCTCTGCAATGGCTTTATCAATATCATCTTTTATTTTTTTTGCTTCTTCATTTCCTTTAGCCACTCTTTCGCTGTATGTTTTTAACCATCCACGATCTGGATAACCAAGATAACTATCCTTAATCGTATTGGTGATGGTACTAAATGCTGCACCTACTTGCTGATTGGTAAGTACAATTATACCAAGCTTCAATTCTGGCAACAACGTTATTTGAGTAACCGTGCCAGCAAGCCCGCCCGTATGCGATACTTGTTTATACCCTTTTACATCGCTCAAAAACCAGCCAAGCCCATATGAAGAAAAATGTGTGTTGTACGGCCCGCCCTGTGCCTGTTGCAAAATCGTTTGCGGGCTCCACATTTCATCGTGCATGGCTTTACTAAAAAGCGTTTTGCCGTCGCCATATTTACCATCGTTCATTTGCATGATAAGCCATTTGCTTAGGTCCGTAATGTTGCTAACAATGCCACCAGCAGCATTGGCTACATCGTTCCAGTCGTGCGGTATCATGATAACTTTTCCATCGGCAGGCGCATGGGCATCTATAATATTTTTATTATTTTCCACCCTACTATACGATGCTTTACTTTTTGTAATACCAAGTGGTTTCATTATTCTTTGCTCAATAAATTCTTCCCAACTAATTCCACTAATTTTTGCTACCACCTCTCCTGCTACAATGTATAAATTATTATCATAGTCAAATTTTGAACGAAAGCTAGATACTTGCTTTAAGTACCTCAAATTATGTATCATTTCTGCTCTCGTAAAATTTCCACCATCCGGAAAAAACATTAGGTCTCCGCTACCAAGCCCAAGTCCACTGCGGTGTGTAAGTAAATCCCTCACCGTAAAAGATTCTGTAACATATGCATCATACATTTTAAAACCAGGAATAATATCGGTTACTTTATCATCCCATTTTAATTTGCCTTCATCAATTAACATAGCTAGTGCAGCGCTAGTAAAAGCTTTGCTGTTGCTTGCTATTCCAAACAACGTATTTTCGTCAACAGGTAATTTATTTTTTAAAGAGCGTACACCATATCCTTTTGCATGAATCAATTTTCCATCTTTAATAATTCCCACTGCAATGCCTGGCACATCAAATTTTTTTAGAGTAGCTTTTGCTAAAGAGTCTATGGAGGCTTCAGATAATTGTGCTTTTGTGTTTGTTAAAAATAAACAGCAAAATAAAAGAGTAGTAATTCTTTTCATAACCAATTATTTAAGAAGATGAAATTAAGATTTTTTATTGAAACAAATATTGCTGATTAAAAAGTTTTGAACGCAAGCTAACTTTCTCTCATCAACTTTGGCCCCGCTATACGCTGCAAGTCCTCGCCCTCGTGCCTCGGGCTGTGGGCTTTCCGCTTCTATCGGGCGTAAGTTTTCAACAGGAAATCCTTATTGAGCATTTATAAAGCAAGCCCTTTTACTTTTATGCAACCTAAACTGTAGAGTTTTGAGAAAATCCTTTTCATGAATTGCTAACCTATTTGTAAACCTATAAGGTTTTAGCAGAAACCATTATTATTAAAGTTGCAAAATAAAACCTTATAGGTTTTCGAGCAGACTTTTAGCCATTGAAAAACATTCAACTTGTCACTCTTTTCTTTTCATTCTATCTTTGCCCCAATGGAAAATATAGATGTAAAAAATATACTTGGCCTAAAACTCCCCACCGACCCACGGTGGGTAAACCTTGCCGAAATACAATTGGAAGAAATCTTAACCGACCATGCATACTGCGAACAAAAAGCTGCCACCACATGCATTACACTCATTCAAAAAAATTCGGAAAAAGAATTATTGGTAGAAGAGCTTAGTCCAATTGTAACAGAAGAATGGGGGCATTTTAGGCAAGTATTAGGAGAGTTAAAAAAACGAGGTCTTACGCTTGGGCGCCAGCGCAAGGATGTATATGTAAACGAGCTATTAAAATTTGTAATAAAGGGCGGCAGTAGAGACCAACATTTTCTTGACCAAATGCTCATCATGGCGCTTATAGAAGCTAGAAGCTGCGAGCGTTTTAAAAGATTGAGCGAGGGATTGGATGATGATTACATGCGAAATTTTTACAGAAAATTTATGGAGAGTGAAGCAGGGCATTACACCTTGTTTATAAATCTTGCTGAACATTATTTACCCAAAGATGTGGTAAGAAAAAGATGGGCAGAATGGTTGGCTTTTGAAAAAATACTAATGAATAGTGTAGAAGTAAGAGGCGATAGAATACACTAAAAAGTTTGACCCTCATTTTTCCACTCAGAAAAAAATAATGTTTCTTTCTCAAAAGCTAAATAGGGAAACTTATTTTTTAATTTTTCTAGCTTTTCTAAATTTGCATCTAAAAACTTTTTATGAGCCTCCGAACATGGATTAAATGCCCTATGACTCATAGCCGCATTTAGATCATTTATCTCCATCATCAATTGCTGCGATGGCTCATCTATAACAGTTGGCACAAATTTTTCCCACACATAATTGGTAGCTGCATAATTAGGGTGCACAAGATCTTCTGCAAAAAAACGATAATCCCTTAAATCATCTATCACCAATTCATATGCAGGAAAGTAAAAAATATTGGTATCGTTAGTTAAAGCATGTACTGTTTGTATAAGGGCAGCTTTACTTCTATTGTTTTCTATAAAACCTTCTCGCAGGTGGCGTACTGGGCTTATGGTATAAATAAATTTCACAGTAGGATTTACAAGCCTTACTGTAGCTTCCATTTTTTGCAAAATAGATATTATTTCTTCTGGTTCAGTTAAGCGTCTATTAAATTTATCAGTTGGTATTTTGTGGCAATTGGCAGCCACATTTTCATAATTATTTTCTGCTACAATATCTTTCCATTCATACACAAATGCAGAACCTAGTGTAAGCAAAATCCAATCTGTTTTTTTTATAAAGTCAATAGCTTTAGTTTGTGATTCGTTTATGTTTTTTAATGCAGCATCTTTTCCAATATTAGAAAACTGTGTATGATGCTCCCTACTTGCCCAAAGTTCATTGTAATAAAATAAATCATCTTCCGAATACATTTTTCCATTAGCATAGCTGATTACTGCTTTTGCAATACTCATGGGGTTAAATAAAATGCCATTGGGGTTTTCCAATACATCAAACTTATGTGCAGCAAGCTTCTTCCCTATTTGCTCTGTAAAGCAAGAGCCCACCAATAATAATTTATCGGTGTGCTTCATTTTAATGGAAAATGGTTTGGGGGTAAATTCTGAACGAAAGTTCATAGTTAATAGTTGAAAGTTGTTGAATATTGTTTGAAGAGTTGAAGAAGTTTATGAACATTGAGAAATTAATTGAAAGAGCAAATCTAAGGTTTCCCTTTATTTTTGCGAAGCAAAATTAAACCCCGACTTCTTTCAAATAAACGCCTTACCGACTTTTCGGCAAAAAAAAACATTTTGCCAAGTAAAACAAATTCCTGCATTCGTGCTAAACAAATATTTCATTGGCCAACAAACTACATTTTTGCAAAGCTACTTTATCAATGTTTAACAGATATCCTTTACTTTCAAAATATTGCAGCATTACTTCAGTATCCATATTGCCCACCAAATCATTGCCTGCCATTGGGCAGCCGCCTATACCTTTTATTGCGGCGTCAAATCTTGTACAACCTGCGCTCAATGCCGCTTCTATCTTTGCTACTCTATCATCTGGTGCCGAGTGCAAGTGTACTCCAATTTCAATATCTAAAAATTCAGGAATTATATTTTTCATTAGCACATTTACTTCATGTGCAGTTGCAAGCCCTACAGTATCTGCAATAGAAATTATTTTTACACCAAGCTCGGCAATTTGTTTTGTACGATTCAATACAATCTCTTCATTATACAAATCGCCATAAGGATTTCCAAAACCCATTGATATATATACAACCAATTCTTTGTTATTCTTTAAACACAATTCCTGTATATCCTCTACCCTTTTTAATGATTCATCTACCGATGAATTTGTATTGCGCTGCTGAAAAGTTTCTGAAATAGAAAATGGAAAACCTAAATAAGAAATTTGATCAAAACAAACAGCTTCTGCTGCACCTCTTTCATTTGCAATAATGGCAAGCAACTTTGTTTTCGTATCGCCCAATTCCAAATTCCTAACTACTTCTGCCGTATCTGCCATTTGCGGTATGGCTTTCGGCGAAACAAAACTTCCAAAATCCAAGGTATTAAAACCACATTTTAATAACTCATTTAAGTATTGTATTTTCTTTTCGGTAGCAATAAAATGCGGCCAACCTTGCATGGCATCACGTGGGCATTCGATAATCTGCCCCCTAAATCCCCCAGGGGGGACTTGTAATCTCTGAGTTTGGTTATCAGCTTCTAAATAATTTGAAGTACTAGTTTGCATTTCGAAAAAAACTTTAAACTTTTATAGACTTAAAGTCCCCCTTGGGGGATTTAGGGGGCTACCCTTTGCTTTGCTGCTTCATATAAAATAATTCCTGTTGCCACACTCACATTCAACGAATCAAAATCACCAATCATTGGTATTGCAAATTTTTCATCGCATACTTTCATCAATGCAGGGTAAATGCCTTTTTCTTCAGCGCCCATTACTATTGCGGTTGGCTCAGCAAAATTACATTCGTACGATTTTGTTGTAGCGCCCATTACACTGGCAAAAACTTTTATACCATTCATGTGTAAATCATCCACAGCTTTCATCAAACTATTTACACGGCATACAGCAATTTGCTCCAGCGCACCTGCACTTGTAAGAATAGCATCTTCATTTAAAGAACCCACCCCTTTATCTGGAATGATGATGGCATTTACACCAAAACAAAATGCACTTCTTGCAATAGCACCAATATTTCTAATGTCCGTTATACCATCCAAAATAATAAACAAAGGCACTTCACCTTTTTCTACTACAAACGAAATTACATCTTGCAAATCTTGATACTGTATTTTGCTTATTTGCGCTATACAACCCTCATGGTTACTTACATTAAAGTTGTTCAGCTTTTCTACTGGCACTTTGTTTATCGGAATCATGTAGCGTTCAGCCAACGTTCTTATTTCATCAATGGTATCACCATGCACAGCGGTTTGCATGTAAATTCTATCGAGTTGTTTACCCTCTTTCATGGCGGCAATAATGGCCGTTCTACCTATTACAAGGGTGTTTTTCTTTGGTCGCTTATGTTGATGTCTAAATTCTTTCACGCTGCAAAATTAAGTGTAATTAATGGTTAACAATATTTGATAATTTAGAAAATTCATTATCAAAATACAAAAAACCATAAGCAGTTCAATGCTTATGGTCTTCGCAAGTCCCCCTTCGGGAGATTTAGGGGGTTGAGATATTCTATTTCAACCCAAACACTTTCTTCACTTCTTTTACTGCATCCAATTTTTCCCAAGTAAACAATTCTACTTTTTTCTTTACTGATGTACCGTATGGAGAAGTA
>JAYTLA010000169.1:0-9585 GCA_043729825.1 Ferruginibacter sp. | reverse complement strand
GTTACTATGTACAACGATTTTAAAGGCGATACCAAAGATTTTGCTATGGTAGTGCCCGTGCCTGTTGTGCTGCGTAAAGAAGATATAAAAGTTGTGGATCAATATATTTTTCAAAGATTGAATGATTATAGTGCACCAAGGTTGGTGGAGTATTGGGATCAAAACCCTTGTAATAGTTATGAGACAGAAGATAAAGCTTTTGCTCCAAGTGCACAAAAGTCAATGACAGAGTCTGTTGTAACTATGTCAACCAGAAAAAAAGATTTGGGTGTAAAAGTTGAAGCCAAATATTTAATAGGCGAATATGATATTTTAATATTGAGTGCCAAAGAAAGTGGTGGCTTAAAAGAATGGCTTACAAGCAATGGTTATAAAATACCTGAAGGAGCAGAAGAAGTGCTTGACCCTTACATAAAAAGCAACCTTAAATTTTTTGTGGTAAAAGTAAACGAAAAGGAAAAAAACAAATTGAATACTAATTTTCTTCGGCCTATTCAAATAAGCTTTAACTCGCCAAAATTTATGTTGCCAATAAGACTTGGCATGGCAAATGCTGATGGTGACCAAGATTTAATCGTATATGCATTTAGTCGTAAGGGAAGAATAGAATGTACCAATTACAGAAATGCTAACATTGCTACCGATAAAAATATTCCCCTATTTGTGCAAAATAACTTTGGTAATTTTTATGGCAATTTATTTACTCACCAGTGGGAAAAAGAAAATAAAAGTGTAGCTTTTTTAGAATATGCTTGGAATGTAACACCAATAAACCAAATGAAATGCGACCCATGTGTAGGTAACCCGCCTACTGCGCAAGACCTTGTGCAAAGTGGCGTGTGGTGGCTTGGCGGAAAAGACTGGAGCGACTATAGTGATGTAGATAATGATGAAATAGACAATGGTAGTAAGAATGTACATTTTACCCGTATGCATTTTAGATACAATAGAAAATCGTTTGCACAAGATTTGTCGTTTCAGGTAACGCCAAATACAAAATCTTTTCAAGCGAGGTATATTATTACACACCCAGCCACTGGTAATTTTGATTGTACAGCTGGTAAAAAATATTTGCAAGATTTGAAACAAAGAAGAAAAAAAGAATTGAATGAACTGACAGCTTTAACAGGTACTAACATGAACAACTGGCAAGATGAAGCAGCTGCAAAAAACGATGAAGAAGATGTAGCAGAAGCACAGTATGCCACATTAATACCACAAATACATAACGATAATCAAAAAGAAAAAAATATCCCTACAGGTTTTATTGTATTTGGTGTAGCTATTTTGGCTAGTGCAAGTTTAATAAAATGGAAGGGTATGGTTTAAGTAGAGAGGGTTTCTGTTTACCAAGTAAGATACGTTTCCTAAAAAGGAAGCGTATCTTCATTTTTTTTTGTACGTCTTCTTGGTTTTACTCTATTAACTATCATTTTTTTAATAAAGCATCTATCAATATCTTCCGTATAGCTTTTTATTTTTTCATCACTCACAGAATATAAAATAGCTTCTTCATAATATTTTATGGCGGCATCATAATCTTTAGTAAGCTCATGCATAACTGCCCTCTTGCTATGTATCCAACTTTTATCTAGAGTAGCTACTTCTGCACAAAATGAAAGGTGTACATCCAAGTCCTCCCATCTTTCTAAATCGGTAAGCAATGTGGCATAATGAAAATATGGATGCGGATACAATGGTGCCATTTTCATTGCCATTAAAAAATGGTTTTCCGCACGGGCATAATCATCAAACTGTGTTTTAAATATCCAACCCATAGAGTTGTGTGCCGGCGCATGGTCTGGCATTTCGTATAAGATGGCCTCACATTTTTTAAATGCCTCGGTATATTCGTTGTTCTTAATATCCGCTTCACTCTCTAAGTATAATTCATCTACGTTCATAATAAAATCAGCCTCACCCCCGCTTCTCAGAAGAAGAGGAGCTTAACTACAATATTTTAAAGATACTTCAATTTATTAAAGACTTCAAAAGTCCCTCCTTCGGAGGAATTTAGGGAGGCTATTTCTTAGGCGGCAACGCAAACGCCAAAGCCTCATGCTCAAAGTTACCATTATGCGAACCATCGCAAAATGGTTTGTTCTTAGATAATCCACAACGGCAAAGCCCTAAAACATTACGCCCACCAAGGTCGTATTTATTTCCCTCTCTATCAAAAATTTCAAAATCGCCTTCTATTTTTAAAGAGCCATTGTTGTTTATGGTTAGTTTTACTTTTTCCATTGTTGTTTTTTAAAAATTATTTTATAAATATACAAATCTATTACGCTATTGTAGGCATTCGCCTGTGGCGAATGTACATTCGTACTCGCAACAGGCGAGTGCCTATAGGCGAGTACCTACCAACCCAATATCCACGCAAACATCAACGGTGCTACAATGGTAGCATCGCTTTCCACAATAAATTTTGGTGTATTTATATCTAGCTTACCCCAGGTTATTTTTTCGTTTGGCACCGCACCACTGTACGAGCCATACGATGTTGTAGAATCGGATATTTGGCAGAAATAATTCCAAAAAGGTACATCATGCCATTCCAAATCTTGATACATCATTGGCACTACGCATATCGGAAAATCGCCTGCAATACCGCCACCAATTTGAAAAAAGCCTACTCCTTTTCCAGATGAATTATGCCTATACCAATCTGCCAACCACACCATATATTCAATACCACTTTTCATGGTGCTGGCTTTCATTTCATTTTTTATAATGTACGATGCAAAAATATTTCCCATGGTGCTATCTTCCCAGCCTGGTACTACAATTGGAATGTTTTTTTCTGCTGCTGCAAGCATCCAACTATTTTTTGGGTCTATTTCGTAATACTGCTCTAGCACGCCACTCAGTAGCATTTTGTACATGTATTCATGCGGAAAATAACGTTCTCCTTTTGCATCTGCATCTTTCCAAATTTTTACAATATGTTGTTGCAATCTTCTAAAAGCCTCTTCTTCGGGTATGCAAGTATCTGTAACACGGTTGTAATGATTTTCTAATAAATCCCACTCATCTTGTGGACTCAAATCTCTATAATTTGGCACACGTTTGTAATGGCTATGTGCTACCAAATTCATTACATCTTCTTCAAGGTTTGCACCTGTACAACTAATTATAGCAACTTTATCTTGGCGTATCATTTCTGCCAAACTCAGCCCAAGCTCAGCAGTACTCATAGCACCTGCAAGGGTTATCATCATTTTGCCACCTTCATCCAAATGTGTTACATAACCTTTTGCAGCATCCATTAATGCCGCTGCGTTAAAATGCCTATAATGATGTTCTATAAAATGCGAAACTGGGCCTTTGCTCATATATAATTTTATTAAAAGTTTATATTGCAAAAATAACTGCTTTTGAGGAGTTTTGGGCAGTAAGAAAAATATCTTATTGTTTTTTGGCGGTTAGCGGTAGAACTTTTTTCAACTTTGGCTCGGGCTATACGTTACAAGTCCTCGCTCCTGCGTCGCTGCGGGCTTTCCACTCCTATCCCGCCGCTCTTCAGCGTAAATCTTTTCTCAACTTTTATTATGCAATAAATTATGCAATAGATAAATTATATACCCTTGGTTAGTTCTTTATTAATTGCTATAAGGCAATTTTTGCAAAGGCAATCCGTAAATGTTTTGGAAATAAATTGTAAAGTTTTATCGTTAAGTTTTATGGTATTGCATTCGCAATTGGCAATATCATGCTGCTTACAAATAAAAACGGCATTACATTTTGGGCAATATTTTTCCTTAGGTTTATGCACGAGCCAATTGCAATACAGGCAACTGTTTTTGCGCCAAAGCAAAACCGCCAAATAAAACTGCGGAGTAAAATAAATCGCTCATTAAAGTTCCATTTACAAAAGGAATAGCAGCAGCATAGCAAGCCATTAGGCCAGTAAAATTATGCGGATATGCAGTGCTAGAAACCCACACACCAAAATTTGAAACTAGAAAAAATATAACGGTTGAAGAAAGGGCGCCAATAAGCACATTCTTTACATTCACTTTTTTCAAAATAAAAAATGCTACTACAGCTATTATAACATAACTAGCATATTGCCAATAAAACCCTTCGTAAAACCATGTAAATGTTGGGTAAAATCTTGCATAAATTACATTGTTGATAAACAAATCGCTTAGCCATGTTGCTAATAACGGAATAGCGATGGCTTGCCATTTTTTGTTGAAATGTGCCGCACCAAATAATGCAATAGCACCAAGCGGCGAAAAATTATGTATAGGTAACAATCTACTAGCCGCAGCCAATAATATTACAGAAGTGATTACCGTAAAACGAAGATTAATTTTTTGCGTTGTCATGTTATCTTTTTTAACCCTAAAAGAATTAGAGCAATATATTTATGCTGCAAATATAAGAAATAACTGCTTTTTTGAGCGCATTTAAAATTGACGCAAGAGGTGTCACCTTTCAATACAGATTTTCTGCTAAAAAACAGCAATAAGAAAGATGACACTTATATTATAATATAAAAATTGAGGTAGCTTTGCCCAATAAGTTTATGAACCTTTTAGCCCATGCATATCTTTCTTTTAATAACGAAGGCATACTTGTGGGCAATATGATAAGTGATTATGTAAAAGGCAAAAAGCAATATGATTACCCTTTGCCCATACAAGCGGGCATACAATTGCATAGGGCAATAGATGAATTTACAGACAGCCACGAAGCTACTCAAGAAATAAAAAAATTATTTAAACCCACATACAGGCTTTATGCTGGTGCATTTATAGATGTGGTGTATGATTATTTTTTGGCAAACGATGTAAACGAATTTGAAATGGAGGAACATTTACAATTGTTTACACAAAATACGTACAATCTCCTTCAAAAAAATGTGGCTCACTTCCCGGAAAAATTTGCAAAAATGTTTCCTTATATGCAATCGCAAAATTGGTTGTACCATTATCGTACAAATGAGGGAATGCAAAAAAGTTTTGGAGGCCTAGCAAGGCGTGCAAAATATATTACCGAAACAGATACCGCTTTCGAAATATTTTTAAACAATAAAGAAATTATTAGCCAATCGTATCAAATTTTCTTTCCTCAATTAAAATTATTTACCATAAATAAAATGGAACAACTTTTGCAACAATGAATCTTTATCTTTGAATAAATAAATATTATGAAATACATATTTTCAATATTATTCTTTATAGCTATTTTTTCTATGACGGCTTTTGGGCAAGAAGCACAAAATATACCGCCAATAGATAAGTCGCCTATGGATATGAGCACTTATCCTACAAATTATCCATTGTTAAAAATACAAGACAAAGCTACATTGCCGCTAATAGCAAGAATAACGTATAGCCGACCACAAAAAAACAACAGAGTTATTTTTGGAGAATTGTTAGAATATAATGCGGTATGGCGCTTTGGTGCAAATGAAAACACAGAAATAGAATTTTTTAAAGATGTAAAAATAAATAGAACGCAAGTGAAGAAAGGTAAATATTCTGTTTTTGCTATTCCCAATAAAGATAAGTGGACTATCATTTTAAATAAAGATTTGAATACTTGGGGCTCGTTTAAATACGATAAATCAAAAGATTTATTGCGAGTAGATATTCCTGTTCAAAAAGTTCCAGAAATTGCAGAGGCTTTTTATATTTATTTTGATAAAACAACCACTGGTTTTTCTTTAAATGCTGGCTGGGACGATATAAAAATAACCTTACCAATAAATATGTAATTATGCTGCTTAAACGAAATGGTATTTATCTGCTGGTATTTATTTTATTTTCTTGCCAGCAAAAAAATAATAATGATACCAATAAACATGAACCAACTGATACAGCACAAAATAACGTAGGATCGCTCATAACGCCCGACCAATCTGCTATGGATTTGAGTTGGTGTCCTTCAAATTACCCATTAGAGCAAATGCAAGGTAATAAACAAAAATTGATAGCTAGAGTAATTTATAGCCGTCCGCATAAAAAAGGAAGGCGAATATTTGGCAAAGATTCTGAAAGCCTTTGTATGTATGGTAAGCCATGGCGTTTAGGAGCAAACGAAGCTACTGAAATAACTTTTTTTGAAAATGTAAATATTGCTGGGAAAAATATTGAAAAAGGAGTGTATGTATTGTATTGTATTCCCAACGAAAATAAATGGACTCTAATTTTGAATACGAATATCTATACTTGGGGTTTGCATATTGATGAAAGAAAAGATATTTTTAATACCGAAATTGCTGTTATACAACAAAGCCCGGTGATAGAAGACTTTACCATACTTTTTGAAGATACTAAAACAGGTTCTAATTTAATAATGGCTTGGGATAATGTGAAAGCAGTTTTGCCAATTGTGTTTGCTCATTAAATCTTAATTGTAATTATATTTACAGCATGTGTGGTATAGCAGGCATCATTTCACCCAATAAATCTATCGTACATCAGCTTTCTCTAAAAAGAATGGCTGATGCACTTGCCCATCGTGGCCCTAATGGAGAAGGCTTTTGGATAAATGCCAATAATAATGTTGGGTTAGCACATCGCCGACTTGCAATAATTGACCTAAGTGATGCAGCCGCACAACCCATGCATTTTGCAGAACGATACAGCATTGTGTACAATGGCGAAATTTATAATTACAAGGAGCTGCGTTCAGACTTACAAAAATTAGGATACCACTTTAATACCGAAAGTGATACAGAAGTTATATTGGCCGCCTATGATTTTTATAAAGAAAACTGTGTAAAATATTTTGACGGCATGTTTGCCTTCGGTATTTGGGATAAAAAAACACAAACGTTTTTTTGTGCAAGAGATATTTTTGGAGAAAAACCATTTTATTACTTTTTAGAAAAAGATGTATTTCTATTTGCAAGCGAAATGAAAGCACTGTGGGTTGCTGGTGTTGATAAAACCATCGAAGAAAAAATGATGGTAAATTACCTTACACTCGGTTATGTGCAAGATGCATCCAATAAAGCACAAACTTTTTATAAAAACATTTTCTCATTACCGCCTGCACATACTGGTTTATTTTCATTAGTAGATATGCGTTTTAAAGTTCGCCGATATAAAGATGTTGATAGACATTATACCGCTAAAATATCTGAAGACGACGCTATAGAAAAGTTGAATCAATTGCTTCAAACATCTATTAGCCATAGGTTACGAAGCGATGTGCCACTTGGCTCTAGTTTGAGCGGAGGGCTTGATAGCTCTACCATCGCATATTTTATTCAAAAACAAAATGCAAAACAATCTTTCAAAACATTTTCTGCGGTTTTTCCAGGTTTTGAAAAAGATGAAAGTAATTTTATTAAAGAGTTGTCTGTGCAATTTAAATGTGAAAATTATACTATTACACCAAATGCAAAAGGCTTGGTAAATGATTTTGAAAAACTCTGTTATCACCAAGAAGAGCCGTTTTCATCAGCAAGTATTTATGCACAATACAAAGTATATGAATTAGCAAAATTGCATAATGTAAAGGTATTGTTGGATGGGCAAGGAGCAGACGAAATACTGGCAGGCTATACAAAATACTTGCATTGGTATTTACAAGAATTGGTAAATAGCAATAAATTTTTGCTTGCAAAAAAAGAGCGTTTGGCTTTGCAAAAAAATAATATTAATCCGCATTGGGGTATCAAAAATATTTTTGCAACTTACTTGCCTGCACACGCTGCGTTGGCTTTAGAAAGAAGGGAGCACGCAACTTTAATGAAAAACCAACATATTTCCAGAACACTTTTTGAAAGCATAAAAGGAAATGAAGCCCAAGGAATACATAAACCCACTGTAACCAAACTAAACGATATACTTTATTACAACACCATGGAGAGTGGGCTAGAAGAACTATTGCGGTATGCTGATAGAAATAGTATGGCACATGGCACGGAAGTTCGTTTGCCATTTTTGAATGTTGATTTGGTGGCGTTTATTTTTTCACTCCCATCTACTTTTAAGATAAACAATGGATTTACAAAAAGTATTTTGCGAAAAGCAATGCAAGATAAATTGCCCCGTAAAATATTATGGAATCCAATAAAGACGGGATTTGAGCCACCGCAAAAATCATGGATGGAAGATAAAAGCGTACAAGAACTCATACAAGATTCTAAACAAAAGTTAGTAAATGGAAAAATATTGAAACCGAATGTTATGAATAAGAAAATAGCCCCACAACATGCCCATGAAGCAGAAAATATGGATTGGCGTTATTTGAGTTTAGCAAAAGTATTATAAAACAATTTTGAGATAGGAATCTTTCAACTAATTTTGCCGCACAATAATAAATGAGAATATGAGCAATGCTTCACATAAACCAGCTACAAAATTTATACATGCAGGCACGGTGCCCGACCCAAGCACTGGCGCAATTATGACACCCATATATCAAACGAGTACTTATGTGCAAAGTGCACCAGGCGTAAACCAAGGGTACGAATATGCACGCAGCCAAAATCCTACACGCAAAGCTTTAGAAGATGCATTGGCAGTAATTGAAAATGGAAAACATGGTTTAGCTTTTGGTAGTGGTGTAGCAGCTACCGATGCAGTTATAAAATTATTAAACCCAGGCGATGAAGTTATTTGTGCTAATGATATGTATGGTGGCACGTACAGATTATTTACTAAAATATTTGAGAAGTATGGTATCAAATTTATTTATGTGGATACTACCGATGTAAAAAATATTCAAGCAGCTGTTACTGCAAAAACAAAATTAATTTGGATAGAAACACCTACCAATCCATTGATGAATATTACGGATATTGAAGCTGTATCATATATTTCAAAAGCAGCAGGGGCTTGGCTTTGTGTGGATAATACTTTCGCATCTCCATACTTACAAAATCCATTAGACCTAGGTGCAGATATTGTTATGCACTCTGCTACAAAATATTTGGGTGGCCATAGCGATGTTATACAAGGCGCACTAATAATGAATGATGATAGCCTGCGTGAACAATTGTATTTTATACAAAAAAGTTGTGGTGCTGTGCCCGGGCCAATGGACTGTTTTTTGGTGTTAAGAGGCATAAAAACTCTTGCAGTGCGTATGAAACAGCATTGCGAAAATGGAAAAATAGTTGCTCATTTTTTACGCAATCATTCAAAAGTAGAAAAAGTTTACTGGTGCGGTTTTGAAGATCATCCAAGTTATGCTATTGCAAAAAAACAAATGAGGGATTTTGGGGGCATGATAAGTTTTACATTAAAAGATGATAGCATAGCAGCTGCTACAAAAGTTTTAACAGCTACAAAATTATTTGCATTGGCAGAGAGTTTGGGCGGTGTAGAGTCACTTATCAATCACCCTGCAAGTATGACGCATGCTAGTATTCCAAGAGAAAAAAGAATAGCAAATGGATTGGCTGACGGCCTAATAAGATTAAGCGTGGGTATAGAAGATGCGGAGGATTTGGTAGAAGATTTGAAGGAGGCGATAGGGTAAAATTGTATAGTAGTTATAAAAAAAGCTGGTAAAATTTAGAGGGCACTGAAAAAGTCTTTTTTAAAGTGATAGAAAAAAGGAGTAGAAAACTAAGGTTTTTTGCTCCTTTTTTTGTATCTTGATGGGGCAATAAAA
>JAYTLA010000168.1:0-5886 GCA_043729825.1 Ferruginibacter sp. | reverse complement strand
CGGTAGAAACATTTTTCAAAAATTTTGATAATAGAATAGACGATATAAAATCTTTATTAAATTTTAAATTCGGAATTATTAAAGCAAGTTAGTATAAATTAATAATTAGGAGATAACATAAGTTTAGCTATAAATATATGAAATTTTTCAGATTAATCATTTTCTATTAAAAAAGAAACGTTTTGGCTAACTAAATTTTTTCATTTTTATTTCTTTAAGTAATGCATTTAGCTCAGCTACCTCATCTTTCAAATGTTGGTTTTCTACCTCTTTTATTTCGGCAATGCTTTTTGCCTCTGCCAATTCTTTTTTAAGGGATTGTACTTTGTTATACAATGCGGCAGCTTCGTCCAATTCGCTACTTAAAATTTCATTGTTGGTTTTTACCGAAACGAGTTCTTTAATTTCAGCTTGTTCTTTTTGACGTCCTTTTATCTCTTTGTATAAATTCAATTCTAACTCCTCATTCATCATTTCTATAGCATCAGTTTTTTTTGCAGCTTCTTCGCAATTGTAAATTAGTTGAGCTATTTCTATAAGGTTGCTGTCTATTCTGCTTCTTAACGAAGCTTCACTCTCAGTAATATCACCCAATAATGAAATCTCCTCATCTTTTTTTCGAATTTCATTATTCAAATCTTCCAGCTGCTCCAGCAAAAATTCGTTTTCCGACAACAATAATTGTATCTTTTTTTCGTAATCCATAGGTACAAAGGTTATTTAACATTTTGGTTATTAACAAAATTAATAATAATAGTATATTTATTGGTAGGCAGCAAATATTACTTTAAACGTATCTTATTTATAAATATGAGGTTATCAAAAATAGAATATTGACCGATACTGAACTTATAAAAGGGTGCATAAGAGAAGACGTAGCATGTCAGAAAGGCCTTTTCAATCGTTATGCAAGCTCTCTTTTGGGGGTAAGTAATCGTTATGCCCGCAATAAAGAAGATGCTGAAGATATTTTGCAAGACGCCTTTATAAAAATTTTCCATAAAATTAATCAATTTAAAGGCGATGGTTCTTTTGAAGGCTGGATGAGAAGGGTGGTGGTAAATACGGCACTAAAGAAATATACAATTAGTCGTTATACTAAAGAAATTTCGGTAGAAGAAGTAAGAGAAAGTACAGACATTGATGTAAATGATGTGCATTCTTTTAACCATCTTACAGAAAAAGATTTATTAGTACTTATAAATAGATTGCCAGATGGATATAGATTGGTTTTTAATTTGTATGTGATAGAAGGATACCAACACGATGAAATAGCGGACATGTTGGGCATACAATCTGGTACAAGTAGGAGTCAATTGGTAAAAGCAAGAAATCTTTTGCAAAAAGAAATATTACAAATGCAACGACTAGCGGTATAAAATGAAATGTAAAAATGTCTATCGTACATAACGAATGGCAAAATGATATAAAAATGAAAAATAAATTATTTGATGATTTTATTCAAAAACAATTTGATGGCTATAAGCCAGAAGTTGGGGCACATATATGGGATAACATAGCCCGAAAAAAAGATAGAAAAAAACCATTAGCCTTTTGGTTTTTTAACGCTGCAAAGCTTACGGCAATAGCTGTAGTAATGCTTTCGTGTATTGGCATTGGATATTATTTAATACACGATACAAATGCATCATCTACAAAAAAAATTACATTAAACAAAGACAAAAACACTTCGCCTATAATAAATGATGCAACAGAAAATAGTGCAACAACTATAAATAAGGAAACTATAACCTCGCCTACATCTAATCAAGCTCAACAAAGCGGCGGAGTAGAATCTAATAGAACAACTTTAAATAAAGAAACAATTAACTTACCTACTACCATTGAGCAAGTTCAAGAAAAAGACAGAACATCATCTAAATTAATAAATAGAAATAATACCTTTTCAGTAAATAGCACAAAAAATAAATACCATAATCCTTTATCTACAATATTAGAATCAAACAATGAAAATAAATTTACAAATGTTGTTAGAAAAAGTAAACATTTAAATGGTAATACTTCTATAAATATTTCTAAAGGAGAAACTGATGATACAACAAATAATTTGCTTACCGCTAACATTGCAACTGTAAATATTATCAATGAAACCAGCATATTTATTCCAACAATTAAGTTAAAAAAATTGCCCGCAATAGCCTTTGTGCCTTGCCCTGAGGCAGAAGAAAATGCAGCAGGCAATAAAAAATACATTGAGTTATTTGGGGGGGCAGATTATATTTTTAAAACCTACACAGATACAGGCGATGCATACATAGCACAACGGAAAGCAAGCACTGGCATTCATTATGCGTTTAGTGCAGGGTTGCGTTATACAAAGGTTTTTGGGAGTGGAATAAGTTTTCGTACAGGTATAAATTACAGCCAAATAAACGAAAGATTTATAGCTTTTAATGGCTTTGTTTTAGAACATATTGTGCAAGTAAATAATGTTGGAGATACCATTGCCAATTATACTGCTGCAAGTGTGCAATATAAAAAAAGCACCAATATTTATAGAACCATTGATATACCATTACAAGCAGGTTTTGAATTTGGAAATGGAAGGTTGCATACCAACATAAGTGCAGGCGCTTTAGTAAATATTGTTAGCAAGCAAACAGGAAATGCAGTAGAACCTAATGGAAATGTTATTGATCTTTCTTCTTCAAAAACATCATCTCAATACCAGTATAAATCAAATATTGGTGTAAGTTTTTTAGGCAGTGTTTCTGTTTATTATAAAGTGAATGAAAAATTACATTTAATGGCAGAGCCTTATTTGCGTTACAGTTTATCGCCACTAACTAAACCAGAAATAACTTTCAAACAAAAATTTCATACTGCAGGTTTACGACTTGGCTTGCGGTGGGATTTATGATATTTTTTACTTGTGTAACGAAAAACAATGGCGCAAGAAATTAATTTTGCGCCTTTATTATTAATATTTTTTTGTTGCTTTAACTCACCAACGTTCCCGTCTTCTCACCAATAACCACGCTCATTAAATTGCCTGGTTTGTTCATATCAAAAACGACAATAGGGATGTTGTTTTCCATGCACAATGTAAAAGCAGTCATATCCATAACTTTTAAGTTTTTAGAAATACAATCTGCAAAAGATATTCTTCCAAATTTTGTAGCGGTAGGATCTTTCTCGGGGTCTGCAGAATAAATACCATCTACCCTTGTACCTTTTAAAATAATATCGGCTTTTATTTCTACAGCTCTTAATGAACCAGCCGTATCGGTTGTAAAATATGGGTTACCAGTACCTGCACCAAAAATAACTACACGCCCTTTTTCTAAATGCCGCATAGCACGCCTGCGTATATATGGCTCCGCTATTTGCTCCATTTTAATGGCGCTTTGAAGCCTAGTAACTACACCAGCTTTTTCCAAACCACTCTGCAATGCCATTCCATTTATTACAGTGGCTAGCATGCCCATATAATCTCCTTGTGCACGCTCAATACCTGTTTCAGCTTCATTCATGCCACGATAAATGTTACCACCACCAATTACAATGGCTACTTGTACACCCATATCAGTTATTTGCTTTATTTCTTGTGCATATTGTGCAATTACTGTAGAATCTAAACCAAAGTTTTTATCACCCATTAAAGACTCGCCCGAAAGCTTAAGAAGAATACGTTTGTACTTTGGTAGCATAAGTAAATTTTTTGCGAAGATAGAAATTAGAAATTAGAAATTAGATTTTTAGATGTTAGACACAAGACAAATTCAACTCATAACCATTAAACCCATCACCCGAAAATTAAAACATAAAAAAGTATTTCCACTTTCTAAGAGCTAAAGTCCCCCTTCGGGGGATTTACGGGGCTACCTCTTTTACATCCACCGCATCTCTCAACCCACTGCCCAATAAATTAAATGCCAATACCAACAGCATAATAGCAAAACCAGGTATAAGAGCCAGTGCAGCATTGTGTGTAATAATGAGGTTGTAATTTTCTTTTATCATCAATCCCCAACTTGGTTGTGGCGGTTGTACACCAATGCCTAAAAAACTTAAACCGGCTTCTACAATAATAGCGGTGGCAAAATTACCAGCCGCTATTACCAATACTGGGCCAATAATATTTGGTAAGATATGTTTAAAAATAATTCTAAAATTTTTAAAACCTAGAGCCCTAGCGGCTTGTATATATTCCAATTCTTTTACTGCCATTACCTGCCCACGTACAAGGCGTGCTACACTTACCCAAAGTGTGAGACCCACCGCAATAAATATTTGCCAAAAGCCTTTGCCCAATGCAAGTGTAATAGCAAACACCAATAATAAAGTTGGAATGCTCCATGTTACATTTAAAAACCACATGATGGCAGCATCTATTTTGCCTTTGTAATAACCTGCAAATGCGCCCAACAAAATACCAATGGTAAGCGAAATAATAACTGCCACCATTCCTACCATCATACTTACCCTTGTGCCAATAATTATGCGGCTGAGCATATCTCTTCCAAAAGCATCGGTACCCAACCAGTATTTTTTTGTGATAATTTGATGTTGAATATTTTCGGGATGTGCGTTTGTAATTTCATTAATGCTGTACGATTGCACAACAGATGTATCTTCATCTACATATTTATTAACAAATATATTTTCAGCATTTATGGTATAACTTTTTATTGGCAAAAATTTATGCGTAGAGGCTTTACCAAAAAATAAACTAGTAAAAAAAGGTTGTTCTGTTTTATTATTTATAGAAATTTTTAAAAACAATTGTTTATATCCTAAGGGTTTTGATTGTATCTCCACTGTTTGCAAATCTGCATCTGTACTAGCATCTGGCGCAATGATGTAACCAAAAATACAAACGAGTAATGCCAATACAATTATGCACAAGCCTACCATTGCCGATTTTTTGCGGCGAAGTTTTTTCCAAATAGTAATTTCGCTATGTTTTGTTTCGTTCATGTTTTATAACCACAAAGACTGTAAGGTACGAAGTTGCACAAAGGAAATATTTTTTGCGTTCTTTGCTCCATTGCGCCTTTGCGTGAAACCATATTTACAATTACGCACATAGAGTGTAAGTTACAAAGTTGCAGAAAGGAAATATTCTTTTGCGCTCTTTATGCTCTATTGCGCCTTTACGTGAAACCCCATTTACAATTCCAACAACCTCGTAGTTCTTTCCCTCACTGCTTTACAAAGAACTGCATCTTCCGATAATTTTTGCCCATACGATGGTATCATTTCTTTTAGCTTTGCTTGCCACTCTACCGATTGCATTTGCAAGGGAAAACAATTTTTCAATACATCTATCATTACAGAAACACTAGTAGATGCACCTGGTGATGCACCAAGTAATGCAGCCAATGTACCATCAGCAACTGCTACTATTTCTGTACCAAATTCTAACACGCCACCTTCTTTTTCATCTTTTTTAATTACTTGTACACGTTGCCCAGCTATGGCTAGTTCCCAATCATCCCCATTTGCATTAGGTAAATAATCTCTCAATGCAGCCATACGATCCTCATGCGATTGTGAAACCTGTTGTATTAAATATTTTGTTAGATCTAGATTATGCCAACCTGCAGAAAGCATTGGTAAAATATTATCAAATTCAATGCTCAATGGCAAATCCATATAAGAACCATTTTTTAAAAACTTAGTAGAAAAACCTGCAAAGGGGCCAAATAGCAAAGCTTTTTCTCTGCCAATCATACGTGTATCTAAATGTGGTACGCTCATAGGAGGTGCTCCTACACTAGCTTTGCCATATACCTTTGCTGCATGGCGTTCTATAATATCTTTATTTGTACAACGCAGCCATTGCCCACTTATCGGAAACCCGCCATAGCCCTCAGCCTCGGGTATATCTGATTTTTCTAATAATCGAAGTGCTGCACCACC
>JAYTLA010000167.1:0-24012 GCA_043729825.1 Ferruginibacter sp. | reverse complement strand
GGCATTTGAATATATTTTTTTACATTTGTTTTTCAATCGGCAGCGGTTCCGAGCAGATGGAATACTAATTCCCAACCTGCACAAAGCCCTGTCCGTTGTGGGAAATAATTTGACAACGACACCGCTTAACAATAAACAATTTGAAGTATGACAGAAAAAGAAAACGAATTATACGAAAAAATAAAAAACGACCCAGAAGATTTTATGTTTGATTTACTTTTTGAATATGATGAAAACGGAAACGTAAAACCAATTCAAGGTAAAACATTAAAATTAATGGGAGATGGAATTCCAATGGTATTAAATTCTTCGACAGCAAATTTAATGAATGGCGAAACTACAAATGACCCATTTGCATCGGATAGAACTAATAAATCTTTTAGAGAAATCTCTAATGAAATTGCAATGGAAAGCCCATTTGGAAAGAAAAGTGTTTTTTATCGTGAGGAACGTGAAATTTTAAAAGGACAAATACCAAAATTGTTGTAAAATGGGAAGTTGGAAATACGAAGTTATTCACGATTATAACGGTTCAAAACTCATCAAAGAGTTTCGAGAAGAAAATCTGAAACTTAAAAATTCAAAAGGAACAGATGATGAGGATATTGACTTTATTGTTTATGCCGAAAAAGATGATTTTACAATATCCTTAGGCAGGGTTTTGCTCATAAAAATGAGCGATGCAATGGTTAAGTATTACTATCAATACAAAGGCACAGAAGATTTGACCAAGTTTTGGGCAAAATACGTTTATGACCAACAAAAAAGCAATAATACTTTTCATTTTAAAGAAGATGAAATTGCTAAAGCATTTTTAGACTCTATAAAACTTCAAACAAGTTTAATTTCTGATATTACCGTTTTAGATGCTGAAAATTATTTAAAAAGAATAACAGAAAACATCTCAACATTTCTTCACGAAGATTTAAAATTTTCGAGAGAACAATGGGATCCAACATTAAAATCTGACAAATATCTATTTGCGAAACCAGAACAAGCGGCTAACTATTTTGTAAATAAATGTAATGATTTAATCAAAGAATTAAATGACCTTAAAGCTAAACTAAAACTAATTGAATCATTCAATATTGTTGGATTTGAAGTCAAAACACCTTTAATTGAAGATTTAATAAAAGCCATTGACAACAAAATAAAAAGTATTCAAAAGTTTAAGGCTTGGATTATTGAAAACAAAAACGACTTAAAACTAAAAATTCCTTATATCTGTGGTATTTGGAACGGAATGGTTGAATTTGTTGCAGGAATTGTCGACATTGTTTTATTAGCATTAAACATAATAATTAGTGAATTATTAGAAGATGAAATAAATCTTGAAACATTACAAATTCGTGAAAGTATAGAAGAAATTTTAGAAGCCATTCTAAAAGACCCAATGAAGATTATTGATGAAGCCATCAGTTCTATCAAACAATACAAATACTCACGCTATGACGACCCTCAATTAAACCAATACCAACTACAATACAACGAGGGCGAAGATACTATTTTAGCGATAGATATTATTGTAACCATTATTACTATTATTAAAGGTATAGCAAAACTCACAAAACAACTGCCAAAATTTACAAAATGGATAGACGAGATTTTGGCGAGAAATGGTAAAGGTGCTAGAAAAATTAAAAATGCATTTATTTTACTTAGAAAAGTTGTTTATGGCGAGAGTGATTTAAGTAAAATTGCCATTCAATTTAGAAAAAAACTTGGAAAAGCGAAACTTCACAATGGTAATATTGCCGTTGTTGAATATCTTGATGATGTAGGCAAAATAAAAATTAAAGAGTTTACTACACTTACAGAAACTGAATGGAAAGCATTGGGATACATAGAAAAACCACATGCTGAAAGGATAATGGTAGATTGGGTTTTAGATAATATCCCTAAAAATAAAGTTACCAGAGTTTACAGTGAATTGGAACCATGTAATTTCACCAAACATAAGTGCAAAAAATTATTAGAGACACATTTTCCTGATGCAATAAAGGAGTATAGTTATGATTATCCGGGAAAATTAGGAGATAATTTGAAAAATATAAGAGATGCATCAATTAAAGAACGAGCAATTGAAATGAACAAACTAGTTAAATAATAAAATTATGACTTTACAAGAAAAAATAGAATACATAGGACAAGATAAATTTGTAAAATTTACAAATACAGATAATTTTCCCCAACTATCAAATAAATTAAGAACTTTTTTAAAAGAAATCGGAATTTATAGCCACAGTAAAGGTTATCCATATTTGACTACAGATGGTAAATTAAAAAAATTCAATGATACTTTAATTCAATTTGGTATAGGGATTGTAGGTGACCCATTTTGTATCGACATTTCAAATAACGAAAAAATTGTTGGATATGATATAGAGGAAAATTCAATTGATTCAATAAATTCGTCAATAGAAAAGTATGTTGAATGCCTATATACTTTAAGATATTATACCAATGAGATTGAAGGAAAAGAAACCTTTGGACCATATTATAAAAATCACAAAAAATACGCAAAAGAACTTTTAAAATTATTTATAAAAATAGAGCCTAAAGCTATGGAATTACCAACTTGGGGTGGCAGAATTGAAGAAATGGAATCAGGTGTTTTATAGAAATTGGAGATTATTACTTCCCACAACATGGGTTTGGCAAAAGTGGGGCTTTAGTGCTAGGCTGAACATTTGTACTTTCTATTAGCTTTTGTGCTAAACTTGAACATTAGTGCTTTCTAAACCCCACCTTCGCCAAGCCCAAAAACGTTTCTCGCCCCGCAAACCTCAATTTTCACACTACGTTATCTCAGCAACAGAAAAAAATAAACTTCTATTAGACAACTTTGTATGTTTAAAATCACTAAGGCCTGTATTTAAATAAAAAAATTATCAGACATTAAAATTTTGATCTTGGAAAAACTTTTTAAAGCAACTATTGCTCACCTCAACGAACAGCATGAATGTGCTTGTAGAGAAAAATAGAAACTACATGACCCGACAATTTATCTTATTATTTTTTTGCATGTCCCTTTTTAACAGTGCTTGTAAACAGAAACACAAAAGTGAAAAGTCAATTCCAGAGAGTTCTTTGTGGGACGTGGGAGAATATGATGGATCAATATCTAAACATGATTTTGCTATACATTCATTAGGTTCTACAAGCGATAATGAGCACATTTTTTCAACCGTCCAAATATCGGAGTTGGATTCTATAATACATAAATTTGAAAAAGAAACTACAAATCAAATAGCCATTGTAACACTAGACAGCTCGGTAACTACAAAAGAAAAATTTGACAGTTTAGTTTTTACAATTGATAGTTTAAGGTACGATAATAGTAGTAGAAGCTTCCCTTATGAAACAGTAGTTGCAATAAGAAAAGCGCTAAAAAAAGTAAGAATAAGTAACTCCCATTTAAGTACAAAGTTGCCAGCCGATGACACGAAGAAAATAATTGATGATTTTATGCTTCCCAAATTTGAACAAGGGAATTATTTTGATGGAACAAAAAATGGGCTAATGGCCTTAGTGCAAAAAAATCCTCTGCCTCGGCGGATCGTATTTACAAAAGAAGATTACTAAATGCCTTGGAAATACTTAATTGTTTAATAAAATGTAATATTATTAGGTTTTACATACCCATCTTACTTTAATTATTTCTCAAAAAATCTGAAGCTCCCCTCAATGATACTTTTCCACATTTAATTTTTTAACCAAAACTTGGTTACATTTTTTGCCTTTGCATTTACTAAAATGCTGAAGTAATGTTGAAACATTAATCCATACAATTCAACATCCACAGTCTTCTTTTTGATAATATAAATAGTACACATGAAAAAAGTGCCATACAAAATACTTGCTGTAATAATTCTTTTTGCCATATACTTTCCTACAAATGCGCAAAGTTTACAATTAGCAATTAAACTTTCGCATGGCGGTAATTACAACGAAGCAGAAGAAATATTTAAACAATTATTGGTAAAGGAAGCAAACAATATTCCTGTTTTACTAGCGGCAGGTTTTAATAGTGCATGGAATAAAAATTATTCCTTAGCAAAGGAAAGGTTTTTCAAAGTAAAAAAACTAGAGCCATCAAATGTAGATGCACAAAAGGGTTTAGGTTATACCTATTTATACAAAAGCGAATTTGCAAAAGCGGCAAACATATTTAATAATTTAAGTACCGCCAACCCTGCTTTGGAAGAATACCATATGTCTTTAGGTTTGGCATATTTAAACATGCTTAAAAAAAATAAGGCAAAACAAGAATTTGAAAAAGTATTAAAAATAAATTCTACAAATGGCGAGGCAGATGATTTTATTAATACCATAAAAAAAGAAAAAGGAAAAATTGAGTTGTTCGCATTAGGCGGAACAACAGGTATCGAAGGCACCAATACATCTGGCTTAAGACAAGTGCAAGTAGGCTATCAATTTAACAGCGAAAATATTGTGTATGCTCGTTACGATAATTCGCTAGGCTTAGATAATTTTTTTCTGCTCAAAAATAATTTTAATACCAATGCCATAGTGGGTGGCGTTTACAGTCGTTGGCATTACCATGTAGGCTCAAAGTTTGAGTACAGCTTTCGTAATCTTCCCAATAACATTAGGCAACAAATACTACAAACAGAGCATGTGTTTTTTTTGCAAAAAAACTTTCAATTAAAAGTTGGAGGGTTTTTGGTAAACACGCAGCAACCTACGCAAGAGTGGACACTCATGGGTGGCTTATCAATACCAGTTGGTAAAAAATTAAAAGTAGAGCCGCATTATTATTTTACAAACCGAGTAGCCAAAGAAAATAGATACTTGCTAAATTTTAGTTACAAAATAACAGATGAATTTGATGTGGCCTTAGGTGTATTAAGTGGCAAAGAAAAAGGGGTGAAGGGAAATATTGATCATGATGTTTTAGGAATTTATGGATACTCCAATTTTAAAATTACTGGGCCATTAAGTGGTACCCTACTTTTTAGAAACGAAAAAGAAAAATTAGGCAGCAATGTATTTACAGCAGCGCTTGGTCTAAAACTAATCATTGCTACAAGAAATAAATAATTTGAAAATAAAAATTCTATGAAAAACAATACAGCAAACATACGGCAACTCATGATGAATAATTATTCAGATTATTTTCACAAAGAAATACAACACAATGCGGTTGAAGAAAAGAAGGTTTCATTTATAAAAAATCCAAAAGCCACTTTATACATTTTTGTTTTTTCAGCATGGGCTTTTTGTTTGGCATGGTTTGAACCCAGGCTCATACAATTGCTTTCTATGGCAGATAATTTACAAGGTTTGCTTGCATTGTTTATGTTCATTATTTTTATAAACATAGCATGGTTATATGGTTTGTATAACATTGCCATCGTACTCTTTGCAGTTTACTATAATAAATTTCAAAATAAAAGCAAAATAACAATACCGCTAACCACTACTCCCAAAGTAGCACTGCTGTATACTACCTGCAATGATTTTTTAGAAGAGAGTTTAATATCGTGTGTTCAGCAAGATTACCCTCACTACAAAGTATATATACTCGACGATAGTAGCGATGAATACAACAAAAAACAAGTAGATGAATTTGCTAGCCGCTACCCAAGTTTGGTAAGTGTAATTAGAAGAGCAGATAGACGTGCTTTTAAAGCAGGAAATTTAAACAATGCTTTGCAAACAGTGACGGAAAAATATTTTGCCATTGCTGATGCTGATGAAATTCTACCTACAAATTTTTTATCGAAAACAGTTCCCATTTTAGAAGCCGATGAAAAATGTGGTTTTGTACAAGCCAATCACAGAGCCAATCCCAATAGCAAAAGCAAATTATCAAAATCATTGGGCGTTGGAATAGATATACATTGGAAATGGTACCAGCCACTGAGAAACGAATATGGGTTTGTAATGTTTCTTGGGCATGGTGCTGTGCTAAGAAGAGATTGCTGGGTGCAGGTTGGTGGCTTTCCTGAGATTGTGAGCGAAGACCTTGGCTTTGCTATAAGAATACGTGAACTTGGCTATAGGGGCTACTTTCAAGAAGATGTAATTTGCTACGAAGATTTTCCGGAAACGGTAAGAACCTTTAGAGTAAGGCATATGAAATGGACAAGAGGCACTTGCGAATTTTTGAGTAAAGAATTTAAACGTTTAATAAAAGCAAAAAAAATTACTTGGCAAGAAAAAATGGATATTCTTTTTCCAACATTAAACCTGCCACTAACATTATTATTTTTTTGTTTTATGATAAACGCCAATTTGATATTACCTTATTTATTTGGCATAAAACAACCCATTACTTTTATGAGTGGCGGAAGCGAGCATATAATGAATATCATTAGATTTGAAAAAGGATTTTCTGTAATAAATAGTTTCGATTTTTATGCTATTACATTACTTACTTTTTTTTCGCCAGTGCTTTGTTTTATTATAGCCATGGCTAATACGCCATTAAAATTATTTAAATTTTTATCGCACAGCACAGCCTTGTATGCGGCGCTAAGTCCTTTATCATCTATAGGCGTAATTGGCTATGTAATTACTGGTAAAGCCACATTTTTAGTAACGGGAGATAAAACAATACCCTTGGCAAATAGCCTTGTATTAAGAAGCGAGATTGCGCCAATACCTTTTAAAAAATCTATTTTAAATTTTTTATCTAAGAGCCACCCTGATCATAGAAACATTCAACTGTTTGAAGTGCTTACAGGATTTATTTTTGGTTTGGTCAGTATTTTTATGTTTCAAATTTCGTTTTTTGGGTTATGCTTTGCATTTATTTTATTGCCGCTAATGCATAGGCTTGGTTGGGAAAATAGATTTATAAGAGTGGCCGTTTATGTACCATTTGTTTTAATTTTAACTGGGCTCATTTTATCATCATTAAGTATGCTAGGTATGCAGTCGTCTTTTTTTGGGTATGGGTTTCACTTTTAAACACAACTACCAGAGTTCAGAGCCCCAGGAGTTTTCATGTTATCAAAAAAACCGATTCCTGGGATGCTCTGAACCACTATTTAATTTTACTAATAAAAAATAAAATGCCCTTTGTAAAAACTACAAAGGGCATTTTAAAAAATATATTTTACTAAAATATTAGAAATTATATTTTACTCCAACGTTGATACCAATGCTACCAAATGGCATAGCAATTGATGTTTCTTGCGACGGAAGTGTATTAGGTCTAGGTGTAGAAGTTGTTGTAACTTTTTTAGAAAATTCTATTTCTCTGTCTCTTACAGATAATGTAGATAATTTATCTACTCCATTTTCTGAGTAAGCAATTACAGTTCCTTTTTTAGGAGAATACTGCATGTTTACCATGTTAACCTCTCCATTAATAGAAAGCTTATCGTTCACAGAAAAATTCAAACCCATTCCTGCTGTGAAACCGATAGCCATTCCACCTTTCAATTCTGCTTTTTGTGCAGTTGTAAAAGTAGCACCTCCTCCAGTTGATGTAGATTGATTATTCTGAGTTATTTTACCAGACCCAATTACCATTCCAAGTTTTGCGTATGGTGTCATATTTTTCATACTTGTAGCAAGTACAATAGTTGGTTTTATCTGTACCATTTTAGCCGACACATCTCCTGTAAAAGTTGAGCTACCAAAACCACCACTTGCATTTGTTTCTGTATATTTAGTTTTACCTCCAATTAAATATTGAACACCTAATTCAGCACCAATATTTTCGTTAAACATATAACCAAAAGACAAACCTGCATTAACCCCTTTTCCAAAAGAAAATTTAATGGCCTCTGTTTCATCAATAGTAGAAGTGTTTGAAGAATTCTCAATGTTTAATACGTTTGCCGCACCAGCTGCAGCACCATAACCAGCATTTAAACCTACATAAGCACCTTTCTTCATTTGTGCAGTAGATTGTAAAGATGTTAACGTAAACATGGTTACGATTGTTCCAAATAAGATTTTTTTCATTTTGTTTGTTTTTAGTTTTTAGTTTATGTTTTCAGTTAGCAAATAATATGCCTTCCAAATTTTCAGGGGCAAATTTAGGAAAATGTAATTAAATAACATACATAAAGTATTAAAGAACAAATTTTAACCATATGTCTTAAAAAATTAGCACTTTATAGTATGCTGATAAATACTATAGCTTACAAAAATATTTCATTACTTAATTAATAATAACCCACATGCGGAATTCCTAAATAGCTTTACAACAAATTAATTATCTTGTAAAAAATTACTAAAAATGACCAATGATATAAAATGCCCAAGTTGTGGGCATGTATTTGATGTAGAAAATGTACTAGCAGCAGATATTGAAAAAAGATTGCAACATCAATACCAACATAAATTGCAAGAATCTTTAAGCAAAGTAGAAGAAGATGCAAAAAAATTAGAAGAAGAAAAATTAAGTATTGAAGAAACAAAAAAAAATCTTAATGAAGTTTTTGCACAAAAAGTACAAAAAGAAAAACTAAAAATAGAAAAGGATTTGCAAGAGCAATTAACAAAAAGCATATCATCAGATTTTGAAAATAGGCTTCGCATATTGCAAGAAGAAAAAAATGACAATGAAGAAAAACTAAAACTTGCTCGCAAAAAAGAATTAGAATTTTTGCAAAAAGAAAAATTACTTCAAAATAAAGAAGCAGAGCTTGACATAACGATTCAAAAAAAATTGCAAGAAGAAAGGCAAACACTTGCTGAGCAAATACGCAAACAAGAAATAGAAAAAAATGCGCTTAAAGAAAGTGAGCAAACCATGCGCATGCGGGAGTTGGAAAAACAATTGGAGGACAATAAGAAATTGGTAGATGAAATGAAACGCAAGGCAGAGCAGGGTTCTATGCAATTGCAAGGCGAAGTGCAAGAGCAAGCTTTGGAAGAAATGTTGGCCGCTACTTTTCCTTTTGATATTATAAGCGAAGTAGGCAAAGGCGTACGTGGCGCAGATTGCATACAAACCGTACGCAACCATGTGGGGCAAGAGTGTGGCAAAATTATTTATGAAAGCAAGCGCACAGAAGCTTTTACGGCTGAGTGGATAGACAAACTAAAAAAAGATAAGCTGGCGCAAGGCGCCGATATTGCAGTGATTGTAACCAAAACAATGCCCAAAGATTTGCAACAGTTTGGCGAAAAAAACGGCGTATATATTTGTACTTTCTCCGAAGCAAGAAGCTTGGCACTTGTATTACGCAATGCCATTTTAAAAATAAGTGAAAGCCGCAGTAGCCAAGAAAACAAGGGCGAAAAAATGGTAGCCATGTACAACTACCTTACCAGCCACGAGTTTATTGGCAATATGAATGCCATGCGGGAAGGCTTTAGGGGCTTACGTTCTATGATGCAAAAAGAGCGTGAAGACTTTGAAAAAAACTTTAAGAAAAAAGAAAAACAAATAGAACTCATTATACAAAACTCATTGCATATTTCTGGTTCGGTAGAAGGTATTGCTGGGCAAGATTTAATAAATATGCAATTGGTGGATGGGGAGGGAGAATAATAATTGAAATTAATACTGCTACCAAAACTAATTTTTACTGATGCCGAGAGATACTGTATGGATAAATAATACTGGCAGTTATTTAATTGCGGAGACTACTTCTAATAATCCAAATACATTGGCATTATTTTTTAATACATTAGACTCAAATTTCAATATTGAAAACATCCGATATTCTTATAATCCTAAAAACTCAAAGTTTGCGGATTCGGTTTTAGAAAATATTTCGATGCGAAATACTACTAACTTACAAGATGCTTATATTCAAGAAAAAAGCAAAAGTGAGGACAAAATTTTTGGATTTTTTGCAATCCCAATTTTATGTATTGCCATTTTAGTCGGTTTCTATGCTTATCGCCGAGCAGAAAAATATAAAGCAAATCCATTTGATGAAGATGAAAGAGATTGGGTAGAAATTGGTTCATCGCCAAGAAACAATTTTGGAAATTCTGCTGATGAAAATAGTATCATCTATCGCAAACCAGCACCAAAACCTTTGAAAGAATATTTAACCTACAATGGCTGGGATTTAAAATTTGATGAAGCACAAGTTATAGCTGTTCTTCAAAAACGTTTTGCGTATTTTAATACATTAGAAATGTCAGATCAAAGGCGCTTTTTGGCAAGGCATAAAAAATTTATGCGCAGCAAAATTTTTAAAATACATACCTATAATGGTTTTAAAGAAATGCCAATTCTCATATCTGCAACTGCCATTCAGCTTAGCTTTGGGTTAGAAGAATTTATGTTGCCTTTTTATCAATACATTCATATTTTTCCGCAAGAGTTTTTGGGCTTGCACCCAACCATGCGTTTTTTAGAAGGCAATGTTTCTGGCAATTCTATAAATATTTCGTGGAAGCATTATTTAGAAGGCAATGAAAAACCTGATAACGGGCAAAACCTTGGCCTGCACGAAATGGCACATGCTTATCATGCACAAAATTTTACTTTTGATGGGGAAAAAGATAACTGTTTTATAAATGGATTTTCGGCCTACAATGATTGTGGTAATAAAATTTTTGAAGCAGAAAAAATACAAAGCGGTAATTTGTTTTCTGATTATGCGCTAAAAAACTTTCAGGAGTTTTGGGCAGAAAGTGTAGAAATATTTTTTGAGAGACCAAGTGAGATGAAAAGCCAGTATGCTGACTTGTATGAATCGATGAGTACTTTGCTTAATCAAAGACCAGCATAAAATTTATGTGAGCACCCAACTCAAATTGTTTCCATCTACCAATATATTATACACTTGCAAATGAATAGCTGTTTCTTTTTTAAAAATACAATCGGCTACAAAACCATTGGAAGTTTTGTTTATTGCTTCTATTTGCATATGCTTTTTAAAATCTACTTCACCAATACCTTGCCACTTAAAAATAGCTTCTTTAATGCTCCATGCCATAGTTAATTCCGAAAATTCGGGATGCCCATTAACATCTATCGTAGCAAGCAATTCATTTTCTTGAGCTGTTACAAACTTATGTTGTATGCGTTCTATTTTAGGGTGAGGTATTTCAATATCTACTCCTACTCTATTTTGGGTACTTACTATGGCTGCGGCATAGTCTCCACAGTGCGAAATAGAAAAATGGAACGCTTCGTCCGGTAAAAAGGGTTTTCGGGTAGTTGCTATTTGTATTAATGGCAAGGGGAATTCTGGAAAAAGATCGAGTAGCAAGTGCCTGCCTGCAAGGTGTTGCAGGCGTTTATGCGGGTGGGTAATGCTACGTTGGAGTGATACTTTTTGTAGAAAAAAAATTTCTGCTTCTGTAATATGCCAAACGCCTATTTTTGTGGCAGCATTTATTTGATGATGGTAGATGAGTGGCATGCTGCAAAAGTAATAGAAAAAGCGGCTTTTAATGAGCTATCAAAATGTTTTAAATTAACGTGTTAATTTTTACAGCCACAAATAACACTAATAAACACGAATAATAAAATACTATTCGTGAACATTCGTGTTATTCGTGGCAAAACTAAAATAAAATATGATATTAAGCGACACAAGAATTTTGGAAGAAATGGAAAAGGGAACTATAAAAGTTGTTCCTTATGATAGAAAAGACCTTGGTAGCAATAGCTACGATGTGCACCTTGGTAAAAACCTTGCTACATACGAGCATGCAGAACTAGATGCTAAAAAGCACAACCGCATAAAACATTTTGAAATACCTGAAGAAGGTATTTTGTTATTGCCGCATACGTTTTACTTAGGCGTTACAGAAGAATATACCGAAACACATGCACATGTACCATTCCTCGAAGGTAAGTCTTCCACAGGCCGCTTGGGTATTGATATACATGCTACCGCTGGTAAAGGCGATGTTGGTTTTTGTGGCCATTGGACATTGGAAATTTCTGTTAAACAACCAGTAAGGGTTTACAAAGGAATGCCAATTGGCCAGCTTATTTATTTTCCTGTAGATGGTGAAATAGAAGTAAAATACAACGAAAAGAAAAATGCAAAATACAGTGGGCAGCCAGATGTACCAGTGGAAAGTATGATGTGGAAGAATGCTTTTTAATGAATAATTTATAATGAATAATTAATAGTGTTTTCAATCTGGAGAAAATATTATTGACTCAATCATTTTTATTAAACAAGAAATATGAAAAAGGAATTTCTATTTTTATTATTCATCATTCCATTTACTTTTTCTGCTATTGCACAAAAGCCAGCAGATTCTTTGCTGCATTTTATTAAGGAAAATAAAAAAAGGGTATCCTTATATTTAACACAAAATGATACTGTACTAGCAAAATTGAATGAGGATAAAATGATGCCTCTTGCTAGCACGGTAAAAATATTGGTAGCCATAGAATTTGCAAAGCAAGTAGCTAAAAATAAAATTGCTGAAACAGATATGGTGGCGCTTAAAGAATTGGAAAGATATTACATCCCAAATACTGATGGAGATGCGCACCCAAATTGGCTTGCATACGAAAGAAGTAAACGCCATATTATAAAAGACAGTGTACAATTATTTGATATTGCTAGGGGCATGATTATGTTTAGTAGCAACGCCAATACAGAATTTTTGATGGAGATATTGGGGCTAGATAATATTAAAAACAACATACAGCTACTTGGTTTAAAAAAACACAGTGCTATTTTCCCATTAGTAGCATCGTTGTTTATGTATCAAAATCCAAAAGGTATAAAAGAAGCTGATATTTTAAAGGGCATTGGCAAATTAAAGGAAGAACAATATTGCCGTTATATTTACGATATACATAAAGCGCTAGCCTACGACACTATTTTAAAACCAAAATTTAGACCACAAGACTTGAGCATGAAAATGCAAAAAGTATGGAGCGATAGATTACCAGCCTCTACCACAAAAGAATATGTACGCATTTGCACAATCTTAAATAACAGAGCATTTTTTGATGATGATACGTATGCTGTGCTTTCGGGTGTGCTCGAAACAGTGATGGAAAACCCAGCTAATAAAACTTGGCTAAAACATGCTGGTATGAAGGGCGGCAGCACCGCATGGGTACTTACCAAAGCTTTGTATGCCACAACACAAAAAGGCGAAAGAATAGAAATGGCTTACTTTTTCAACAATCTTACCATTAATGAAAGCGACATGCTTACAGGCTGGATGAATAATTTTGAATTGAATGTTTTATCGAAGCCTGAGTTTAGAAAAAAAATAAGTGAAGCTTTAAAATAATAAAAATAAGCTATGCCATTTTATGACTTACCTAAGCATGAACGAATAAATGTGGTTGCTAATATTAGCAATACTATTTTTAAAGAATTGGAAAATAGTAAGCTAAAAAATATCATCCTTTATTTTGCAAACGAAGATACCTACATCAGAAAATCAGCTTATTTATCTTTAGGGCGAATATATTTTAACCATAAAGCACTTCAACCAAAAATTATTAAAATCCTAAACACTTTGTTGCTGGAAGATGATTTTAAAATACGCCAAACAGTTGTAAATGCTGCAGGCGAAATTGGGAAAAGAGATTTTGCGATTGTACAGCATTTTTTTGACAAAGGTTTATTTGATACGCACCATGCGCCACGCAATGCTGTTATTGGTTCTATCAAAAAAATGGGAGAGGTAAACCCAGAGCTCGTTCTAGATTGGGCAAAGAAATATTTACTTCACGAAAGCAAAGAAATTCGGAGAGAAATTTGCCATGGTATTGAACTCAGAGGAAGAAAATTTCCACAAGATATTTTACCATTATTACAACAATTAGAAAACGATAAAACTGCAAGGGTTCGTAACACTTTGGTACACGTTATTGGCCAAATTGCTTATAAAAAAGGTTGTTTAAAAATAGTAATAGAACATTTAAAAAACTGGACTAACCAGCAATTGATTGCTGACGCCATTGAAGAAATTATTGATGTACATTATCGTTATCGAAACTTTTCGGCAATGACACAAGATGAAGCCAGGGAATATATTGCGAACAATTATTGACTAAATGGTATGCATTTTTTCAGTATTCATTAATACTTCGTAAAACTTATCATCAGCTATAGCCGATGCACTGAGCGAATGATAAATTTTTAAATAATCTTTTATTTTGTCAGCCATCTGATCATCAAATATTCTTAAAATTAATTTCACTTCGGGATGATGCGAACGAGCATTTAAACCAATTTCTAAATTGAGCGAATCGTTGTTGATAACAGAAATTAAGGCTTTGGCTTCTAGCACATTTACATCTTTCATTACTTTTGGTAGGCGTGCATCTCCAAGATACACTTCTGCACCTAGTTGCCTGAAATAATCTATATGGTTGGAGTTTTCGTTTTGTTCAATCACAATTACTTTTTCATTTTTTTGCAACAACTCCTGTACAATAAAATATCCCAAACGACCAAGCCCACACAAGATTACATGGTTTTTTAAATTGTATTTTTTTCTTCCAAGCTCTAACTGTATTCTTCGTTTCAAAAAAACATCGATGGTTAAAGAAAAAATCATCCAAATAGAAATAGTGGAGCAAAGTATTAATAAAATCCCTACAATTTTACTAACGGTAGAAGACTGTGCAAGATTTATATCTCCATAACCTACCGAAGCAGCCGTAACAACCACAAAATAGAATGCATCTATCCATGATAAATTTTCATAAAAATGAAAAAAAGTAACTGCACTCAATAACATTGCACCAAAACCCAACAACAATTTTTGAATGAGTGAAGATGGCTTTTTTATTAACTTCTTATTTTCTTGCAGAAGATTTGTGTAAACAGGTTCTGTACTTACCTGCACATACAATTGCTCTACAAATGCGGGCGCAGCAATCTTTGCAGGGTTTAGTATTTTTAAATTGATATGATCTTTTTGTAAATGTGGTATTAAGTTTTCATTAAATAATGAAGCCGTTATGGGAATATCTGTAACCAAAGAAATAAGCGAAATAATTAGTTGTAAATTATTTTCGTCTTTATCTTCTAGCAAATACACCATGGCCAAAGAAGATAAATCTATCTTTTTTATGTAGGTATCTAAGTTTTCTATTAATGAAACAGAGTCTGTAGCAGCATTGATAAGCTCTAAGTTACTATGCAAAATTTCGTAACCTTGAGTAGATAAGTATTTTTTTAGCCGATAAGCCAAATGTCCCGCTCCAATAATGAGTACAATTTTCTTTTGCATAATTTGTACATTAAAAATAAGACAATAACTTAATACATTTTTTCAAATTACTAAAGCTAAAATGAAGCACAACTTTGAACTTGGAACCTTCAACTTTTAACCTTTAACTTTTCAACCTTCAACCCCCTCCTCCCAAATCATACACAAATGCACAATAGTCTCCGCTGCTTTTAGCATATCGTTTACGCCAATCCACTCTTGCTTGCCATGTATATTTTGCATACCGGTAAAAATATTTGGGCAAGGCAATCCCATATAACTTAGTCGACTACCATCTGTACCGCCTCTAATATTTTCTTGTATAACCGCTAAGCCACTGCGTTTGATGGCTTCGGCAGCATTAGCCACTACGTTAGGATGTTGGTCCAGCACTTCCTTCATATTTCTATACTGCTCCGTTTCTATGTATTCCATTGTAGCTCCTTTGTGTTTTGTTACAACAGCCTCTGAAATACTTTTTAATCTTGCATGATGGCTCACCAAACCATCTCTTGTATAATCCCTCACAATAAAACCAACGGTAGCTTTTTCAGCAATGCCATTTATAGATACAGGATGCACAAAGCCCTCACGTTTTTCTGTTGTCTCGGGGCACCATTCATCTTTTGGCAATGCATCTAATATTTCACCTACAATTTTTATAGCATTTACCAATTTATTTTTTGCATAGCCAGGGTGCGCTATCACACCATGCACTACAATACTTGCACCATCTGCACTAAACGATTCATCTTCTAACGAACCAGCTTCGCCACCATCGAGTGTATAACCAAACTGTGCGCCTATTTTTTGCATATCTATTTTTGCCACTCCTTTTCCTACTTCTTCATCGGGCGTAAATACAATTTTTATATCCCCATGTTTTACACTTGGGTTATCCATCAAATACTGTGCAGCCTGCATTATGACTGATACGCCGCTTTTATCATCAGCGCCTAATAAAGTGTTTCCACTTGCTGTAATAATATCTCCACCAATATGATTTTTCAAATACGGCGATTTTGCAACACTTAATATTTGCGTAGTATCATCTGGCAAAACGATATCTGTACCATCATAATTTTTATGCAAAATTGGTTTCACATTTGTACCGCTACAATCGGGCGCAGTATCCACATGGCTACAAAAACAAATGGCAGGAATATTTTGTTTGTTGCTATTGCTTGGTAACGTTGCATACACATATCCAAATGTATCAAGTTCCACATTGCTCAAACCCATCGCCTTCAATTCTGCTTCCAAAATTTTACTCAGGTCTTTTTGTTTTTCTGTAGTAGGAAAATGATCGCTCTCAGGATCGCTCTGTGTGTCTATTTGCACATAGCGCATAAAACGATCTATTAGTGCTTCTTTATTTATTTGTATCATGTGGGTTTTATTTGTGGGGTGAAATTAAGGAATGTGTTTTGAAAAAAGGAATAATTATGGCGTGCCCCAAGGGTCGGGCTATACGCTGCAATCTTTTTTTCTTCCCGACTAATAAATCGGGACAGGCTGTTCCTCGAAAAAAAGGATTTCCGCTTCTATCCCTCACGCTTCAATTCAATGCACTTTTTTGGATAGCATTATCTAAACCATTCATACCATAAAAAACCCACGCATAAAACGTGGGCATTATTCATTATTAACTAAAAATTATTAATTACTCTCCTATTTCCACCAACTCTATATCAAACACCAATTCTTTTCCTGCTAAAAAATGATTGGCATCTAAAATAATAATATCTTCTCTCAATTCTTTTACTACTACCGGAAAAGGCTGCCCTTCGCCTACGTTGGTGCTAAAAACTCTCATGAGCACCCATCCTCGCACTCGTGAGTGCCGAGGCTTGGTCTTTGACCAGCCGACCAAATAAAAAAGAGAGTATGTACTAAAAAAAGAACATTAATACTGCATCGGCAAATCAAAGACCAAGGCGAAAACTAATTCCACTTAAAAAACTTGCAGATGTATTAGGGGTAGATATGAAGGATTTTCTGTAAAGGCTGCTAATTGCAGTCTTTTTATTAAATTTGAAAATGAGGAGACTTTACTTTTTTATTATATTATGTACTTTGGTGCTTATATCATGTACAAATAAAAAAACGATCATAGGAAAGTGGCAGATGGTAGGCAATGGCATTGTTATACATTTTATTAATGATAGTTCAGGTTCAATTGAGCGCTCTGATACTAATACACACCGAAAGGTAGAGGTCTTTAAATATCACATTCAAAATGATACACTTTTTGAAAAGACAGCTACCCATTTGTTCCAACCACGAAAGTGGGTAATTATCAAACTTAATAATGACAGTTTAATATTGTATAATGAGGTGGCAAGAGCACGTTATTATAGCTTACCATAATTTTTTACCTGCCATAGTCTAATATATCTATAGTTACCAGAGGCGCAGCGATTCAAATTAAAAAAAAATCCCCACAAAAAACCCACGCTATAAAACGTGGGCATTATTAATTATTCATTAAAAATTATTAGTTACTCTCCTATTTCCACCAACTCTATATCAAACACCAATTCTTTTCCGGCTAAAAAATGATTGGCATCTAAAATAATAATATCTTCTCTCAATTCTTTTACGACTACCGGAAAAGGCTGCCCTTGCTCATTGCTAAGCGTAAGTTGTTGTCCAATTTCCAATTTCATATCTGCTGGCACATGCTCTTTTGGAAATTCAATGATGGCGCTCTCATCTGTTTCGCCATAACCATCTTTTGCGGCAATATTTACTGTTTTTTTATCGCCTACTTTCATACCTGGCATTGCTGCATCAAAACCTGCAATCATCATACCTGCGCCTACCGTAAACTCTAATGGTTCACGCCCTACCGAAGAATCGAATTGCTCACCGTTTGTAAGCTTACCAGTGTAATGTACTTTTACAGTATCACCGCTTTTAACCTCTGCCATAAATAAATTGTTTAATTGTTGTTATGTTAAATTGTTATTCGGATTCTAGAAGTTAAAATTTTTCTTAAACTTGTCTTAAGTCTAATATCTTGTGTCTAAAATCTGATTTAGAGTGCAATTTAATTAATAAGAATCTGTTTCATTTAAAAATATTGTGCAACTTTGGGGCTATTATGAAAAAAGCAATATCATTAACATTATTAATAGCCTTGTTTTCCCTTTTATCTATTGGGCAATCAAATAAAGTAATTACTGGTGCAGAACGCATGGAGGTATATCTCCCCATGCTAAAAGGTAAGTCTGTGGCGGTATTTGCCAACCAAACAAGTGTAGTGGGCAACACGCATTTGGTGGATACACTTGTAAAAAGTGGTATAAAAGTGGTAAAAATATTTGGTCCGGAGCATGGTTTTAGGGGCGTGGCAGATGCGGGTGAGCATGTAAAAGATGGTATTGATACAAAATCGGGCTTACCAGTTATCAGTTTATATGGCAATCACAAAAAGCCAACTTTAGACGATTTAAAAGATGTAGATGTGGTTGTTTTTGATATTCAAGATGTGGGTGTAAGGTTTTATACCTTTATTTCTTCGTTGGAATATGTATTGGAAGCATGCTTAGAAAACCACAAACCATTGCTTGTATTAGACAGGCCAAATCCAAATGGTTTTTATGTAGATGGACCAGTGTTGGATAAAAAATTTAAAAGTTTTATAGGTATGCAACCCATACCCATTGTGTATGGCATGACCATAGGAGAATATACACTTATGCTTGCAGGCGAAAAATGGTTATCGGAAAATGCAAATAAAATAAATACTTATAATGCAACTACAAAACCAACAGCAGATACGCCTTTTCATGTACAAGTTATCAAATGCAAAAATTATGACCACAATACAAAATACATTTTGCCCATCAATCCATCGCCCAATTTGAGAGAAATGCAATCCATTTATTTGTACCCAAGCACTTGCTTTTTTGAAGGCACGGTGCTAAGCGAAGGTAGAGGAACAGATAAACCATTTCAAATATTTGGCCACCCAAGTTTGCCCAAAAATTTATTTGCTTTTACACCAATGCCAAACGAAGGTGCTAAGAGCAGCAAGTGTTTTAACCAATTGTGTTATGGTTGGAATTTATCTGGTACAAAAGAAGAGGTTTTAAAAAATTTGAATGGAAAAATTCAATTAAAATATTTGATAGAAGCGTATAAATTATTTCCAAAAAAAGATTCTTTTTTTCTAACCAATAATTTCTTCAATAAACTTGCAGGCAATGATGTATTAATGAAACAAATAAAAGCACAAAAAACAGAAAAAGAAATAAAGAAAAGTTGGGAGAAAGATTTGATTAAATTTAAAGTGATACGGAAAAAATATTTGTTGTATAAAGATTTTTAGACAATTAAAAACTTCAAGAAAATAATTAAGTAACCATTAAAATAAAGTTCGCAAGTCCTCCGCCTTTCGGCGGAGATTTAGGGGGCTAACCTTCAACTTTGAACCTTCAACCATTCACATCTCTTCGTATTGTATTTATGGGTACTCCAGAGTTTGCCGTAGCATCGCTAGATAAATTAGTGCAAGCAGGTTGCAATATTATAGGCGTTATTACTGCACCTGATAAGCAAGCAGGGCGTGGTATGCAGTTGCAACAAAGCGCTGTAAAAAAATATGCAGTAGAAAAAGGTTTGCATATACTTCAACCAGAGAAACTAAAAAATCCTGAATTTTTAGCAGAACTACAAAGTTTGAAAGCAGATGTGCAAGCCGTAGTAGCATTTCGCATGTTGCCAGAAGTGGTATGGAATATGCCGCCAATGGGTACCATAAATGTACATGGCTCATTGCTGCCACAATACCGAGGTGCAGCGCCTATAAACTGGGCAGTAATAAATGGTGAAGAATATACAGGTGTTACCACTTTTAAATTGCAACAAGAAATAGATACTGGAAACATTTTATTATCTGATAAAATAAAAATAGAAGAAACCGATACCGCTGGCACAGTACACGACAAACTAAAAGAACTCGGTGCAAATCTTCTATTAAAAACAATACAAGGATTAGCCCAAGGCATTCTTGTAGAGCAGCCTCAACCTTCAACATTAAACCCTCCTATCGGCGGGCAAGCCTTTGAACCTTCAACCCTTCACCATGCTCCAAAACTTTTTACAGAAACAGGAAAAATAAATTGGAACAAACCTGTAAATGAAGTGTATAATTTAATACGAGGCTTATCGCCCTACCCAGCGGCATACACAAATTTAAATGGCAAAATACTAAAACTTTATAGCGTAGAAAAAATAAATGAACAACCCTCTATTGAAACTGGAGCGTACAAAACAGATGAAAAGAATTTTCTTCAGTTTGCATGCAGCAATGGATACATTAATGTTTTAGAGCTACAATTAGAAGGTAAAAAAAGAATGAATGTAAAAGATTTTTTAAGAGGCTATCACTTTTAAAAAGTTGGCATCCGTATTATTCGAACTCATTTTTAAAATTATTTCCATAAACTATTCGGATATTCACCATTTGCAATAAGAGCATGCAAACTTTCTTTTACACTTGGTGCATCTTCTTTATAGGTTACACCAAACCATTGCGATGATGTACTTATAACATGAATAATTCCTTCGAATTTTGAAATAAAATGCTCTCCAATAAATGGAATAAAAAACTCTGCCATAATATTACCCATATTATTTTTAGGGAACTCCTTAAATAACAAATCAGCTAAATTAAAAATAGACGGATGAAAGCACCAAAAGTTCATAGATACATTTGTATCATCTGCTAATGGGAAAAATTGTTCATTTTCTTCATAAATAATAATGCCATCTTTTTTATAAATTTTTGTTCTTTCTGTAATATTTGTAAGTTGATTGTTGCTATTAACTTCACATACGCCTCTACTTACAGTGCCATGCTCACTTAATGTATTAGCAAGTCTATACCCGATAATGGCATTTTCTTTTTGTGTGCATTTTGTCATTAAGAAATCAGCCGCTTTTTGAAAAGCGTCTTTACCATAAAAATCATCTGCATTTATTACAGCAAAAGGTTCTTTTACGGCATCCTTAGCGCACAACATAGCATGACCAGTGCCCCAAGGTTTTGTTCTGTCTGCTGTTAAATAATTTTTATCTACAAAAGAATCTATTTCTTGATAAACATAATCAACCGCAATTTTCCCTTTTAGTTTTGGCTCCATAGCTGCTTTAAATGCATCTGCAAAATCTTTTCTAATAATAAAAACTACTTTACCAAACCCTGCCCTTATAGCATCGTAAATAGAATAATCCATTATTGTTTCTCCATCGGGACCAAAGCCTTCCGTTTGTTTCATGCTGCCATATCTGCTAGCCATTCCTGCGGCCAATATTAAAAGTGTAGGTTTCATTTCTTATATTTATTTTGCAATGCAAAAATAGTTCAATTGACTCATTAAAATTGTAAGTCAATCCTAATAAATAATACAACAATGTTTCTTTCTACGGATAATATTTCTTTTGATAAATTGGAAAGCCGTTTTCTCACAGAAAATGACGTTTCGGTAACTGTATTACGATTAGATAAAATTCATGATGAGGTTTCGGGCAATAAATTGTTTAAGCTACATTATTTTGTAGAAGAGTGTTTTCATTTTAAAAATAAAACAATGATAACCTTTGGTGGTGCATTTTCCAATCACCTTGTAGCAACTGCATTTTTGTGTAAAGAAAAAGGAATAAAAAGTGTAGGAATTGTAAGGGGTGAAGAACATAAAATGCTTTCTCATACACTACAACGTTGTCAAGAATTTGGTATGCAACTACAATTTATTACAAGAGAAGCTTACAAATATATTGATAATACAAAATTTTTATCGGACTTAAAAAATAAATTTGGTGAATGTACAATAGTGCCCGAAGGCGGTTTTAGTAATGAAGGGGCAAGAGGCGCATCATTAATTATGAATATATTAAAATATGAAAAATATTCACATATATGCACTTCTGTGGGCACAGCCACAACCTCAGCGGGTTTATTAATGAATAATGAAAATAATGCACAAATAATAGCAGTACCTATTATTAAAAACATGACAGACATAAAAGAAAGAATACAACAATTAACTAATTATTCATATAAAAATAATTTAACCATTTTTAGTGACTATCATTTTGGAGGTTATGCAAAATACAATAACGAATTATTATATTTTATGAATCGTTTCTATACTGATTATACTATTCCAATCGATTTTGTTTACACAGCAAAGATGATGTATGCTATTTTTGATAAAATAAAAAATGGTTATTTTGAAAGAGGTAGTAAAATTGTATGTTTGCATACTGGTGGTTTGCAAGGTAATAAATCTTTACCTCCCGAAAGTTTAATATTTTAAATCGTTTTTAACAGCATAATATTTCGTAACTGTTAATTAAATAGTATTTGCAATTATATTTGCTGCATAGCTCTGTATTCGTATGAAAAAACAATGTTTTATTTTCTTTCTACTTTTTTCCTTTACTATTAATGCATTTGCGCAGCAAAAGCCTTTGCCAGTAATAATGGTAAAAAACATCAACAATAAAATTATTGTAAGTTGGGTAAACGATTATGCAAAACCGATTACGACACTTAACATACAACGTTCATATGATAGTTTGAGAAATTATAAAACTGCGGGTAGTGTTCTTAGTCCACAAAGTAGAGAAAATGGCTATGCTGATGTAAATGCACCATACAATAAAATGTATTACCGAATTTTTGTGGCTTTTGAAGGTGGTACTTATGCCTACTCCAACATAATGCGCCCCGTGAAAGATACTACAAAATACGACATTGCCGCAGAAGAAAAATACCCTTGGATGAAATTAGCCAATAGAGACTCAGGGTTTATAGAACCGCCTGCAAAGCCTACTATTACTTATCCCAGCTCATTAATTTTTACTTCAAAAGACAACAATATCGTCATTCATTTAGCAGATGTAAATACCAGAAAATACAGTGTAAAGTTTTTTGATGAAGCACAAAAATTTTTATTTGAAATAAAAAGAATTAAAGAAGATTACTTAATTATAGAAAAAGTAAATTTTGTGCACACAGGCTGGTTTAATTTTGAAATTTATGAAGATGGAGAACTATTGGAAAAAAATAAATTTCAGATAACAAAAGATCCTAAAAAATTATAAGCTCACTACTTCTGGCAATATGTATTCAATTTCAAAAACTTTTTCGAAATTGTTTTTAATTTGTTCTTTTACCAATTCGTAATCTACTTTTTTACCCAACTCTTTTTCAATAGAAGTTACTTGTTTGTTTACAATACCACAAGGCACAATATTGTTGAAATAATCTAGGTCGGTATTAACATTTAGAGCGAAGCCATGCATGGTTATCCATCGGCTACAACGTACACCAATAGCACATACTTTTCTTTCTTTTCCTTTTACATTGGGCTCTACCCACACACCAGTTTCGCCGGCACTGCGCTCTCCTACTATGCCGTGCTCAGCCAATGTTAAAATAATTACTTCTTCTACATTGCGAAGGTATTTTCCAATATCTGTATAAAATTTTTCTAAATCAATAATTGGATAACCAACTATTTGTTGCAAGCCATGAAAAGTAATATCGCCTCCTCTATTTGTTTTAAAAAAATCAATATTGTTTTTTACAAGCTCATCTTCGCTCATTAAAACATTTGACATATCTCCACTTTTGCCTAAGGTATAAACGGGTGTGTGCTCACATAATAGGAAATAGTTTTGTGTATCTAATGTTTGACTTAATGATGGGTCGTTTCTAATAGCAGATTTTATGGCAACGTTTTCTTGCAATAGTTTTTCTTGGTAATCCCAAGCAGATTTGTAATCTATAATTCCTAAATCTTTAAAGAAAACGGGCTGCATACAAAGGTTTATTATTAGTACACAAATATAACAATGATGTAACCAGCATTTTTTGTTTTTGCTTATTTTTAACCA
>JAYTLA010000166.1:0-25743 GCA_043729825.1 Ferruginibacter sp. | reverse complement strand
ACAACTGAGGACCGAAAGCGGAAAAAAAGCCACCCGCCAACTTCGCTCTCAGCAACTTGTGCCTGCTGTAATTTACGGTGGTAAAACAGAGGTAAATTTTTCTGCACTTGCATCAGCTTTTAAAGGTATCGTATATACCTCAGAGTTTATGTTTGCAGAAATTAAAGTAGATGGTAAAACGTACAAGTGTATTTTAAAAGATTTACAATTTCATAAAGTTTCCGATGCATTGGTGCATTTAGACTTTTTAGAACTTGTAGACGACAAAAAGATTATTGCAACACTTCCACTTAAGTACACAGGCACTCCAGCTGGTGTAAAAGCCGGTGGTAAGTTGGTACTTAAAATTAAATCGGTAAAAGTAAAAACACTTCCTAAATTTTTAAGAGAAAATATTGAGGTGGACATTAGTGCGCTTGAGCTTAATGAAAACATTCGTATTGAAAACATTAAGGCAGATAATATGGAGATCATGAACTCTCCACGTATTCCAATTGCATCAGTAACAATGACACGTCAGTTGAAGCAAGAAGAAACTGCTGCTGCTAAAGCACCAGCTGGAAAAGCCGCTCCTGCCGCTGCCGCTGCTCCTGCTGCAAAAAAATAAGCTTAGATTATTAATTAAAATGCCTTCTTTTACGAAGGCATTTTTTTTATAATGAAACAGCATAAAACTCAGTACATTTGCAGCCTTCATGCCAATAGGGCGCAATACAAATTGCGGACTATTGTTTGATGCTATTATTCATCATTTATAAATAGAAAGTACTACTTAAACACATAAATTAACTGAAATGGGAATGGATAAAAATACGATGATTGGTTTTGCACTTATTGGCGCATTGCTAATTGGAATGTTGTATATAAATAATAGGGGGAAAGCTGACCTCGATGCGCAGAGAGCCCTAGAAAAACACATTGCAGATTCAATAGCTGCATTAAAAACCCCAAAGCTTGACACTACACTTGCAAAAATAGATGCACTAAAAGCAGATTCGCAAAAAGTTGCAAAACAAACCGAAGGTTTTTTGCAAGATACTTCTAAACCACAGATGGTTTCGGTAGAAAACGAAGTAATGAAAGTTAGCTTTATTACAAAAGGGGCACAACCAAATATTGTTGAGTTAAAAAAATACAAAAAATTTGATGGTACAAATGTGATTTTGCAAAGTGGTGATTTTAATAAATTTTCTTACAAAGTAAATACTGGAAAAGGGACTGCACCCGAAACAGAAATAATTAATTTTACTGCACAGCCAGTTATTGTAAATGCAGATAAAAGCCAAACCATTTCTTTTAAAACTGGCGATAGTACCGGCGGAAGAGAAATTGTACACCAATATACTTTGCGCCCCAATGATTATTTGATAGACTTAAACATAATAACAAAAGGCACAGATTTGTTTACACAAAATAGCATGAATATTTTGTGGCAAACAGAAGCCCCACAAATAGAAAAAGATTATAAATACGAGCTTACTCAATCGCATGTAGGGTATGTAACAGAGGATGATTTTGATTTTGAATATGCAGCTAAAGATGATTCAAAAAACTTTGATAAATCATTGAGTTGGATAGCAGCAAAACAACAATTTTTTATTGCTGCTTTGGCTTCAAAAAGTAAATTTGAAAGTGGAAGTGTAGCATGGAAAGTAGCGGAGGATAGTGCAAAGTTTTTGTTTCGTTCTACAGCCAATCTAAAATTGCCTATAGCTGCAAATGGTAATACCGCATTGCAGTTTTATTATGGCCCCAGCGATTATAATGTTTTAAAAAAGTACGATAACAAAATGGAAAACATGGTGCCATATGGTACTGGTATGTTTTCTTTTGTAAAATATATTAATCGATACTTTTTATTGCCTGTATTTGATTTTTTGCAAAAGCACGTTGCAAGCATGGGGATGATAATTTTATTGATAACATTGTTGATACGCTTAATAACATCGCCAATATTGTACAAAAGTTATTTGAGTGGTGCAAAAATGAAAGTATTAAAACCAGAAGTAGATGCATTGAAAGCAAAGTTTACGGATAAGACAGGAACAATGGATCAACAAGCGTTTAGTATGGAGCAAATGAAACTTTGGAAAACAGCAGGTGTGAGTCCGCTTGGAGGTTGTTTGCCAGCATTATTGCAAATACCCATCTTTATGTCGTTGTATTATTTCTTTCAAAGTAATATTGATTTAAGAGGCAAAAATTTTCTTTGGGCAAACGATTTGGCTGCTTATGATTCTATTTTAAAATTACCATTTAATATCCCATTTTATGGTGACCATGTAAGTTTATTTACACTTACTGCTACCATTACAAGTATGCTTATTTCTATTTATAGCATGAGTAGTATGCAAGACAATAGTAACCCTGTAATGAAATATATGCCGTACATTTTTCCTGTATTGTTGTTAGGCGTATTTAATAATTTACCAGCAGCACTTACCTGGTACTATACCATTTCTAACACCATAACTTTATTACTGCAAATTTTTATACAGAAGTATGTAATAAACCACGAAAAGATTTTGGCGCAAATAAATGAAAATAGAAAGAAACCACAAAAGACAGGTGGGATAGCTGCAAAAGTGCAAGCCATGCAAGAGAGCCAGCGAAAGTTACAAGAACTGAAAAATAAAACGAATAAGAATTAATTTTATAAACCTTTCAAAAAATTACCTTTTCCTCTCCTGCCTGTCCCGCAGTTCATTTGCGGGAGAGAGGAATTAAAGGTGAGCTTAAACAAAAAATGAATTTTTAGAAGGGCTTTTAGTTAATAATCTGTTACAAAGCTGCACAATAATACGTGCAGCTTTTTTATTAACTTTTCAAATCAATATTCGGCATACATTTTACTATCTTTATGAATAAATATTTTAAGAATGAAAACAGTATTACATAGCACTTGCTTTTTTATAGTTTTATTATTTTGTGGAAATACGTTTGCACAAAAAGCGCAAACAGATGTAACACTTACTTACAATATTTCTATTGAAAGTGCTAATGGAGAAAAAAAAGTATCTAACGCTTTAAACGGCGCTGTACTTACATTGTACATTTCTAAAGACAAAAGTAGAACTGAAGTTGTAAATATACTTGGTACCGAAGCTACTTTTTTTGATGTTAAAATGGGTAAAGGTTATTTGCTTAGAGAGTATAGTGCGCAAAAATTAATGATAACTGTGAATGCTGATAATTGGGCACAAAAAAATAGAGTGACTAATAAATTGGCTTTTGAAATAGATGATGATACGACGACTATTGCAGGACACACTTGTAAAAAAGCAACAGCTAAAACTGCGGATGGTAAAAACTATACTGTATATTTTGACCAAAAAGTAATGCTTGTAAACAAAACATATAATAATGCTTTTCCGCAATTGGAAGGCTTGCCAGTGCAATACGAATTACAATTGGGAAATCTTACTTTTAAATATACTTTGAGTAAAATGAATTCAGATGTTATTGCATCAAATAAATTTGATACTCCCAAAACAGGATTTAGGGTAATGACTTTTGAGGAGAATCAGCAATTGAAAAAGGGAGAATAAATAAAAAATAAATTAACGCATTCTAATAATCAACTTCGCACCTGTATAACCTTGACGAACATCAGAAACCAATACTTTTTGTTTAACTGGCACAATGTAAACACTTTTACCTTTTTGATAAGTAACAAGTGTATTAAATGAATATGTATTGGAATTGGTATTAGTTGTAACACTTGGTTTTAAAAAAGTAGAACCAGTATATTTCATACCATTACGCAAATTGAATTTTAATGAGGCCGCAAAAGAATTAGGTGTTTTAATATTTAAAACAACTTTATTCTTCTTTTTGCCCAAACCTCTATCTGCAAAAGATGAAAACAACTGTCCTGTGAAGACAGTGGTAAGTAATAATATGCGCAGGGTTTTGTTCATTTTATGTTGTTGAATACAAATTTAGTAATATTCAATAAATATAAAACGAATTATTGTGCCAAATGTTGCCCAAAAGTTAAAATTATTTATTAACACTTTGTAAATGTTACTAAAATCGCCTAAATTACAGTTAATAATGACCAAAATATGAGAAACGACCAGTATAGGCAAGATAGAGAAGAGCTAAAAGAGCTATTGGCACATTATGAAAATTTGCGAGAAGGACGCCCCAATTCCTTTATTGAACAAGAGGGTTTTGAGCGTCTAATAGAATATTATGACGATAAGGACAAATTGCAAGAAGCACTCACAGTTTGTGAATACGCTATAAATCAATACCCAAATACCGCAGAATTGATGCTTTTAAAAGCCAATTTGCTGATAATCACAAAAAAATACCAAGAAGCCTTAGATTTATTAGATGAAGCAGAACAGTTGGACAGTAGCGATACAAGTTTATATATTTTAAAGACAGATGCATATTTAGCTTTGGATATGCAGGCAAAAGCTGCTGATGTTTTAGAAGCTGCTATAGAAACTTTTGAAGGAGATGAAAAATTAGATTTACTTTTTGAACTTTCAGATGTATATGACGATTACGAAAATTTTGAAAAAGTATTTGATTGTATTGCACTCATTTTAAAAATAGACCCTGCAAACGAAGAGGCATTATATAAAATGTGTTTTTGGACAGATTTTACTGGGCGTAATGAAGAAAGTATTGTAATACACAAAGCCATTATAGAAGAGCAACCGTACAATGAACTGGCTTGGTTTAATTTAGGAGCTGCATATCAGGGAATAAAATTGCACGAAAAAGCAATAGATGCTTATGGTTATGTAATTGCTATCAACGACAAATTTGAAAATGCATATCGTAATATGGGAGATGCCTTTTTACGACTTCGCAATTATAAAGATGCTGCTGAATCATTGCAAAAAGTGTTAGAGTTATCTATGCCCGAAGCTGTAGTGTATGAAGCCATAGGCCATTGTTACGACAGAATGGAAAACTTTGCACAGGCTAGGTTTTATTATAAAAAAGCAAGCCATATGGATGCAGAAGATAGTCGTATGCATTACAAAATTGCTACTACATATATGAACGAAGGCGCTTGGGCTGCTGCATCTAAATGTTTGCATACGGCTTTGCGCACAAATCATGTGCAACCAGATTATAACCTTGCACTTGGCCAATGTTTTTTGCAAATGAATAATATTGAAGATGCCCTCACATGTTTTGGACTTGTGGTGCGTACAAGACCAAAAAACATTAGTGGGTGGACTGAGCTATTGAAATGTTTATTGCATGCAGAATATTATACCGAAGGAATTGAATACTCCGAATTTGCTTATGAACAAACGGATCGAAAACCAATTTTTCTTTTTTATAAAAGTATTTTTCTTTTTGCAGATGGGCAATCAAAAGAAGCGGCATTACAATTAGAAAATGGTATGTCTATTAATCCTAAGTTGCTCAAAAAATTTATACAACTCAATCCATCAATACTAAAACATAGGCAAGTGGTAGAAATTATTGCTAGGTTTAAGAAGAAAGGTAGTAAATAACACTCCAAAAATCCATTTATTTTTCTTTAGATATATTTGCATTCCAAAACAATAATCAGTAAAAATAAAAGTAGATGAATTTTAATCTTTCTCAAATGCCAGAGCGTACGGCACAACCACGATCTAACGGGCTTACAATGGTAATGGATAAGGGCTTGAGTGTACAAGAAGCCAAAAATTTTATGAGTGTAGCCGCACCACATGTGGATATTGTTAAGCTAGGTTTTGGTACTGCATTTGTAACGCCAAATTTAAAAGAAAAATTAGCAGTGTATGCAGAAAACAATATGCCAGTTTATTTTGGCGGAACATTGTTTGAAGCTTTTTTGATACGCAATCAAATGGATGATTATGCGACTATGTGTAAAGAATTTGGTGTAACAACCATGGAAATAAGTGATGGGTCTATAACTATTCCTCACACAGAAAAATGTGGGTACATAGAAAAGTTAGCCAAAAGTTTTAAGATATACAGCGAAGTAGGAAGTAAAGATGCTGCACATATTATACCACCATACAAATGGATAGAGCTAATGAGTGCAGAGCTTAGTGCTGGCGCTAGTTATGTAATAGCAGAAGCTCGAGAAGCAGGCAACGTAGGTATTTATAGAGGTAGTGGTGAGGTGCGTGAAGGATTGGTACAAGAAATACTTACCCAAATACCTGCAGAAAAAATATTGTGGGAAGCACCACAAAAAGCACAGCAATTGTACTTTTTAGAATTGATAGGCTGCAATGTAAACCTCGGCAATATTGCACCTTCCGAAATGATTGCATTAGAAGCTATGCGTATAGGATTAAGAGGAGATACTTTTGAATTTTATTTGGATAAAAAATAATAAATAATTATCAGTAAAAAATCAAATGGCGAAACTAATAATTTCGCCATTTTATTGTTCATCTACCCACTGAATAATAAAACGATTAAGCACAGATTTTTCTGTGATAATAGAATCGGATTCTTTTATTTCCCTTGCTAAGTTTTCAATAACTTTCTTATCTTGTTTTGTGTTATTCAATTTAGTAAACGCTTCTATAAAAAGCCTTTCATTTTTCTCTAATAAAAAATGCTGTTTCAAAAAACGTTTTGTATTGGTAAGCTCGCTCTCTAATAAAATACTGTTTTGTTGTGTATAATACAAAATGATTAAATATAACCTTGTAGTAGCTTGAGTTCTTGTTTCTACATTGTATTTTGGCCCTTGCAATATATCTCGCCAAAATTCATTGGCTTTATCAAAATTTTTCTGCAAAAAATAATACCAGCCACAGTTTGCTTCAGTAAACAATAAAAAATCTATTCGGTATCTGTTTTCAAAATTTTCCTTTGCCTTTATAAATTCATCTACTACTTGTTGTGCCTTTTCGTATTGTTTGGTATGTAAGTACAATAAAATACCATTGTAGCAATAGTTGTGCGTACGCCTTATTTCTTGCTCTACGGAATGTATTGGATATTGCTGTGTTTTTAATAAGTACTGCTCCATCTCATCCCACTTTTCATATTTATAACAAGCCACCATAAAGTTGAAATAAACAGCCATGGCATCTACAGCAATGTGTGGCATGCGTTCGTCAATAAACTGACGATTTTCAATTAATTTTTTATTGTACTCATAGCATTTTTGTGCATTGCCAATACTGTTATAATAAAGTTCAAAGCAAGCAAGGTAGCGGTTTCGTAAAGTAAGTGAGTAATTTTCACTTGGCTCATTTTGCAATTGTAAACTAGCAATAATGCGCTCGGCTTGTTTTTTTATTTCATCAAAAGGCTCGTTAAGTTTATTTAAAAAAAGAATATTTAGTTGATGCCACGAACTGTGCACTTGATTAAAATCGCTCAAAATTTTTATTACTTTATCTTTTTCTGCTTTTAAATTCCAAAACAAATCTTTGTTCATTTCTCCAATACGACAATTTCCAAAAAGATACAGCTCTTCATCAAGGATATCTAACAATGTTTGGTATTGTTCATATTGCCAGGCTTTTTCTTTGGTTTTAATAATAAGTTTTTCACAAGCTTTATCCAAACCTTTGCTAGCTAAGATTTTTATTTTATAAAAATTTCTTCTTATGCTCCATTCTTCAATGCTATCTTCTTGATAATTTCTTAACGAAGCCAAAATCATATCATACAAATAAGCTTTATTGGCTGCATAATTTTTGGTGAATGATTCTCGTTGATATTTTTTTATTATGGCTTCTTCATCATAGAGCTTTTGTGCATCTATTACTTCAAATAATTTTAGGTAATTATTTTTTTTGGAGGCTACCATAGCAGAAGCCGAAAGGGTAAAATACCTTTTTTCGCTGTGCTTAAGAGATTTTATGAGTAGAAATAATTCGTTCATTAATTAAAGATAATTAATGTTTTATATATTAAAAAATATATCAGAAATCTATTTTGGCTATTTTTTTAATTTTTTACCAACAATTAAAATTACTCCTTTTACAGCACAAAAAAAAAGCAATGGCTATTTTGATTTTACCTCACAATAATCAAACACACAATAGCATTATGAATTCGATTTATGTAAATGAGATAAATGAAAATTTTTTGTTGTTAGAAAATGCAACGGGTAAAGATTATTTAAAATTTGATACAATTGTAAGATGTGAGCAGCAGAAAGAAGTAAGTATTATTTTCCTCAATAATGGAAATAAACAAATAGCAAGTGAAAAGTTAAAAAGTATTGCAAAAAAATTACCTGCGCATTTGTTTATAAAAGTACATCCATTGCATATAGTAAACCTTGCATTTGTAAACAGATATATAAAAAATGACGAAGATTTTATTGTAATGCACGATGGCACACAAATACAATTATCAAATTCCAATAAAAAAGTAATTAAAGACTTATTGAAAACCGTATAATTTTTAAATAAATAATAAATGAAATATAAATGATACAGTTATCGCAAAACCTACCATCGAGAATGATTAAGCCGCATATTAAAACGGCTTCTGCCATCTGCTTGTTATTTTTTTGTATTATTTGTTTAAGCTTTTCGGGCACATGTATTGCTTATTCTAATGCCGTTTCCAAGCATCTCATGTTGTTGCTTTGCACTAGCGTGGTTTTCTATTTTCTTTCTATTATTACTTTTATACAATATTTGGTATTTAAGGAAGAAACGTATTTTTATTATATTGTTTACATATTGGTTAATGTATGTTATTTTACGATTGTAATTCCATCGCATGAGGGTTCAGGAATTTTATTACCCGCTAACTTTACCAATTTTTTATATCATTTTCCATTGCCTTTGCTTGTGCTTTCTTATTATATGTATGTGCAATTTGCCATACATTTTTTAAGATTAAAAGTAACGGATATAAAAGCTTACACTTGGCTAAAATTGTTTACTAAAATATATTTGACGCTTTTTGTAATAACGTTATTGATTTCTTTTTTTGCTCCCAATAATGAATTCATAAACATAATTAAATCAATTATTTTAATTGTATGTATGCCTATTGGAATTGTTAGCATTGCTATTGTATTTGTGCGAACCAAAAACACCATTGCTACAATTTTATGTATAGGCTCCCTTTTCTTTTTTATTGGCTCTGTTTTGGGGTTTTTATTTTCGAGTAATGTGTTGCCATATCCTGCAGATGTTTTTCCAATAAACAAATGGATTTTTTATACTGAAATGGGCACTATGCTGGAAGCAATTATGTTTTTTGGCAGTTTTGCTTATCGCAATAAAGTAATATTGGATGAAGAAACAGAAAGCAGACAAAAACTGGAATTCATCAGAAATGATATAGCCAAAAACTTGCACGACGAAATTGGAAGTACACTTACAAGTATAAATATTTTAAGTGTGGTATCGGAGCAAGCATTGGAGAAACAACCTGCTCATGCCAAAGAAATGATACACCAAATAACTACACAAAGCAAAACAATACAACAAAGCATGAGCGATATTGTATGGAGCATACGACCAGAAAACGAATGTATAGAAAACCTTAGTACAAGAATAAGAGAATACGCAGCACAAACTTTAGAACCATTACATATAAATGCAACTATAACACTCAATGAAAAAATAGTTTGTCAAAAATTGCCTATGGCTTATAGAAAAGAAATTTTATTAATATGCAAGGAAGCAATTAATAATGTAGCAAAACATTCTGGTGCTAGTAGTGTATCTGTTTCCTTAGAAAAAAATTGTAAAACCATGTCGCTAACTATTTTTGATAATGGTGTTTGGAAGGGGAATACATCTGGCACAGGCACAAAGACTATGAAGGAAAGAGCGGCTTCTATAGGAGGAGAACTAGTAATAACCAAATCGATAATAGGCACAAACATAGTGGCTACAATGCCTATACCATAAATGTGGTATTTCTAAAAATAAATGTATAAATAACTTTGTACAATAATGGCCATAAAAGTATTGATATATGAGGATAATGAACCCTTGCGCAAAAGCATTCAAACCTTATTGCTTTGGGATAAAGGGTTTGATGTAGTAGCTGCAATGCCAGATGCGGTATGTGCTGTAGAAGATATTACTGTTTTTAAGCCCGATGTGGTATTGATGGATATTGATATGCCTTTGAGTAATGGTGTAGATGCAGTTTCATTAATCAGAAAAAAATTTGAAGAACTGCCCATCGTTATGTTTACTGTCTTTGAAGACGATGAAAATATTTTTAAAGCCATACGGGCAGGTGCAAATGGGTATTTGCTAAAAAAGAATTTTGATCAAATACCATATTCTTTAAAAGATGTATTGGATGGAGGTGCGCCTATGACGAGTAGCGTAGCAAAAAAAGTTTTAAATTTTATTCCTAAAAATAATAAAGCGAATGAAGAAATAGAAAGCCTCAGCAAAAGAGAAATTGAAATTTTGGAACACATTACAAAAGGATATAGCTATAAAATGATAGGAGACGAATTATTTATAAGCACAGAAACGGTGCGAAGTCATATAAAAAAAATTTACAAAAAGCTGCATGTAAATAGTGCTACGGAGGCGGTGTATAAATATGTAAATGGGTAAAAATATTAATCCTTGAGAATAAGTTCAGCCTATTTCAACACATCCAATACCTTAAACATTTTACCTGCCACATCTCCGCCTTTGCCATTAAAATTATTTACCAAAAAAGAAAAAATATAACTGTTGCCATTTTTAGCAATGTGATAACCACAAAAGCCTTTTACGTTGGTTATGCTGCCACTCTTCATGGTCATACCATTGTATATAGGCAATGCTTGTAAAAAATTGTTGTACCAATCTTTTGTAGCAGCATATTTTAAAATCTCTACCTGTGCATGTGTGGTTACTCTATTAAGCGGCGATAAACCCGAGCCATCAAAAATATTCAATTCATTTTTATCAATGTTTTTTTTTGCCCAAAATGATTTGATAACTGCCACACCACTATCTGCATTTGCTTTTTCAATATTGCCCATTGTTTTTAGCAATGCTTCTCCGTATAGGTTTATACTTTTTTTGTTAAACCAATAAATAATAGAATCTAATGCGGGCGAATAATGTGTGTACAAATCTTCGTACTGTCTGCCATCAATAGCATTTATTTTAGGTTTGGCAAGTATGGCTTTATAATCTTCCATACCATTTGTTTTTATTTGTTTTTGTTTTAGTGCAAAAGATAAATCGGATAGCATTGTTTTTGCAGCCTCATTATCTGCTGCTGATATTGTAAATTTTTGTTCGCCTACGGGTATGCTACCTGTAAGTACCCATGCGTTGCCTTGCATAGGCAAATAACAGTAAGCATTATCGCCGCTACCTTTTGGGCCTGCTTTTAATTCGTTTATAAATGTTTTATTGGTAGGCGAAACTACAGTTACTTCGTCATCTTTGGTTTTGTCTTTTACAGAATTTAAAACAATATCAAATTGGTTTTCTTTCCAATTTAAAATAGATGCAGCTGCACCATAATAATTGCCTATGTCTTGCATTATCCATCCATCGGGTATGGTTTGGTATGGATAGTTTCTATAATTAAAAGACATGGGTTGTGTAATTTGCTTAATCCCTTTTTTTTGAACAGCGGCTACAAATGCATTTAATACTAAATTACTTTTCGTGTTACTGTATCTACTGCTACCAAATGTAGGATCACCATCGCCAACTATGTGCAAGTTGCCTTGCAATACAGTGTCCACAATATTTCCTACAGCTTGCAATTTGGTTTCGTACCTATAATCTTTTTTCAATAATTCAAAAGCAGTAACGCTAGTTATTATTTTTTGTGTAGATGCTGGAGCCATACCCACTCTTGCATTTTTTTCAAAAATCACTTTACCTGTTTTGGCATCTATCACATACAAAGCACTTATGGCGTAGGTGAGTTGTGGGTCTTTTTCAAATTGTGTAAAAGCAGTTTGAAGCTTTTGAGTAATTGATTGAGCAAAAAGTAAAGAAGGGAAAAATATAAATAGGATAGAAAAAATGCGTTTCATTTTATTTGATTGGTTTATGAAACGAAGGTATTTATTTTGAAATGAATGGTATTGATATTCCCACAAATCGATATAATATAGGGTGTCATTTTTGTGCCAACTATTATCAGGCTATCACCCTTTTATGGTATTGCTACTATAAAATTGTATTATCAATTTTACAGAAATATTTATAATATGAAAAAGATATTCAATTTTATTGGCATTTTATTTTTTACAGTAAATACCACTGCCCAAAATGTAGGTATTGGTACCACTACACCCCATGCAAATGCGGCGCTTGAAGTAAAGGCTGTTAATAAAGGCCTACTAATACCTAGAGGCGATGCAGATACCCGTAACCCGGCACTTAAAGATAATACTGCAAAGGGTTTAATGCTATATGACACATTGAGTAGCTCACTTTGGATTCATAATGGTAATGGCATGCCCACAGGATGGCATCAAGTGCAAGATGATGGCAATGGCCTTTGGATAAAAAATGGAAATGATATTTCGGCCAACAATATGCCCAATGGCAACGTGGCTATAGGCCTTGCCAACACTACTTCACGGGTGCATGCAGTTGGTAGCGCAGCATTTACCAGCCCAGTGATAAGGTCGCAGGTAAGCTATATTGGCACTACCGATGTACGTGCTGTAGAAGGGACATCCTTACCTGCACCAGGCTACGGTATTGGTGGTTATTTTGAGGGCGGCTTATATGGTTTACGAGCCATAGCTAACCCGCAAACTGGTACTGGCAATGCCTATGGCTTATACAGCACTGTCACTAATAATGGGTTATCTAATAATCGGTATGGCCTTTATTCCAGTGTAAATGGATTGGGTAACAATTATGGTGTTTATATAAATGCATCAGCTGGAACTAACAATTATGCACTTTATGCTGCTGATGGCAATGCCTTTTTAAGCGATAGTTTATGGCTAAATCGATCACCAGGTTTGGCTAGGTTTGATATGCTTGGCACCCGTGGCGATGTAGATGTAACCGAAGGTGATTTTAGAATTGGCAATAGTACACAACGCCTCAAAATGGGCATATTTACTACAGGTACATTTGCAGGCTTGGCACGTATATATGCAGCTGGCACCAACGCCAGATTGGTGTTGGGCACCAATAGTATGGATATAATGGGCATATCGCCGCTAAATAATGGCACGGTGGTAATAGGCAATGGATCAGGTGTATTGGCGGCCGCTACAGGTTACAAACTAAATGTGCAAGGTCGCATAGTATGCACCGAGGTAATGGTAAAAGATGTAGGCAGCTGGCCTGATTATGTGTTTAATGACACGTATAAATTGATGCCATTAACTAGCCTAAAAAAATATATTAAAACCAATAGCCATTTGCCCAATGTGCCCAGTGCATCTACTATTGAAAAAAGTGGATTACATGTTGCCGAAATGCAGAAAAAAATGATGGAAAAAATAGAAGAACTAACCTTGTACATTTTGCAACAAGATGAAAAAATAAAGCTACAACAAGATGAAATAAAAAGTATAAAAAAACAAATAAATAAATAAAAGCTAGGACGTGTCCACTACGAAAATTAGTAATGCGCTACTCCATAAATTCACTGTAGTCTCTTAAGTTAAATGCAAAATGTTTAAAAAATTACAGACCGTTTTTTAATAAAAAAATAAATAAAATATGAGCACTAAAAAATTGAAATATATAATGTGCCTTTTGGTTTTAAATATATTTGCCGCTAATATCATTGCCCAATTGCCACAAATAGGCTCTGCAACTTTGCATGCCAAAATTGATAATAAAACTAACTTTTACGATGTAATGAAAGAAGTAGAATTATTTTATAAAAGTGATAATGCAAAAGCTAATATTGGCAACACAGCTGTTGGCGAATTTGACAATGATTATGCCAAATGGAAACGCTGGGAATATGCAACTAAGCCCTACATAAACCCCGATGGTACATTTGGGAATATTCAAAATGCATTGTGGAGTGAATTTGAAACAAGCAATAATCTAATACAAAACTTTAGTTACACAGCTGCTTCTCCCACCGCACGCACCACACCCGATTGGACTTTTACAGGCCCATTTTCTAGCAGTTACAATATTTCGCCACCAAGTGGTCTCAACGGCTTGGGCCGTTGCGATCGTATTGCCTTTCACCCAACCGACCCTAATATAATTTTTATAGGTACACCAAATGGTGGCCTTTGGAAAACAATAAACGGGGGCACCTCTTGGAATTGCCTTACTAGCTTTTTGCCCATAGCTGGTGTAAGTGGTGTAGTAGTAGATTGGAGCAACCCTAATAATATTTTAATACTTACTGGCAATGGCGACGATCAGTTTGGTACAGCAAGCCCACCAGGTATTTTCTCTAGCATTGGCGTGTTTAGAAGTACCGATGGGGGTATTAATTGGCATAAAACCACCACACCATGGCCTTCAACTATTGGGCCAGCTCCATTTCAATTAAAGCAAAGTCCAAGGTTTGCAAATAGAATATTAATGGCAACCAGCTATGGTTTATACCGATCAACCAACTATGGCGAAACTTGGACTACTATATATACCGTACCCTGTTACGATGTGGATTTTGTACCTGGTACAGATACAGTTTGGATTGCATTGGGTAATACACTTAGTCCTATTAAACGATCAACATCTGGTGGAAATTTCTTTGCTAATGTTTCATTTGGTGCTGCTGCTAATACTCCAATTCCTTTAGCCGCAAACCGAATTTCGCTTGCTGTTACCAATACCAATATAGCTGTCAATACCGAGTTAGTGTACATTTTTGCTGGGCCAGTTACAGGTAATGGCACTTTCAATGGGTTATACAAAACCAACTCAAGTGGCTTTATATCATTACAGCGCAATACACCTAATTTGTTCGATTTGAACTTAAGCGGTGGAGGAAGCTTTAATCAATCAAGTTACGATAATTGTATAGCAGTTAATCCAGATTTGCCTAATACCATTTTAACAGGAGGCGCTAAAATTTTTAAATCTATAGATGGCGGAGGCACTATTATAAATGGTGCGGGATATAGTGAGGACCAAGTAGGGAACAACCTTACAAAATATGTACATGGTGATATACACGACCTGGCTTATAATCCATTAAACAATTATTTGTATGCGGCGGGCGATGGAGGTATAAGTTATAGTGTCGACGATGGGTTTACTTGGGCCAATATTTCTACTGGGCTTACCACCAGTATGTTTTACGATATTGCCGGTGTGGAAAGTAACCAATATGCTATACTAGGTGGCTTACAAGACAATGGTAATAAATATCGTAATACCAATAGTTCCGATTTTATTCATATTGGCGCTTTTGATGGGTTTCATGGTGCCATATCTCCCAGTAATCCTACTAGGGGTTACTATTCGGCTAATCAATTTTTTATACGGTCTGGAGTGTTAGGTGCAAGTACAGGTGCTGTGGGTATTAACCCAGTTACAGCAGCTAACCAATGGGCCTGGAAAATGAATACTGATTTACTCGATGGTGATTTTTTATATGGATCACCACAGGGCACCGATAGTACATTTATAAGTTTTAATGCTGGCACTACTTGGGCCGAAAAACACCTGGGGGGTGGCCAAAATGAAATTGTACACTGCCCAAGCGATGCCAACCGCATGTACATAATGGGCGGTATAAGTTTGGCTACAAATGCACTACGCCGCAGCGATAACCAAGGTTTTACTTGGACCACCAATTTGCTTGCCAACCCAGGTATACCAAGCATAATTGCGCAAATACCATACGATGTGCAGGTATCGCCAAATAATAGCAATTTGGTTTTCACTTGTTTTGCTGGTTTCGAAGCTGGCAATAAAGTGTTTTTAAGTGGAAATGCAGGTGCCAATTGGGTGAACATAAGTTACAACTTGCCTAATATTCCAATACTTTGTTTAGCTATAGATAATAGCGATAATGTGTATGCAGGTACTGATTTTGGCGTTTATGTAAAATTAAATGGGGCTAATACTTGGTATTTATTTTCCAATAAACTGCCACGTACCAGGGTAAACGATTTAATGATAAACAGAACCAATGGCATTTTATATGCAGCAACTTATGGCAGGGGTGTATGGCACACCAATGTTGTAAATACTCCTTGTAGCGATGCATTTTATTTTGTAAATGGTAATGTAACTGGTGAGCGATTTTACGAAGGTGGTGTTATTTGGAGTGTAGCCAATATGGATACTATGCAAGGCACCAAAGTAACTTTTAAAGCTACGGATAGTATAAAGCTATTTAATAACTTTAGAGCTAGTGAAGGTGTAGAAGAATTTAGAGCATATATTGGGCCATGTGGTAGTAATTACCCAGTACTTTCTAGGGTAAATAACAATACGAGTATTGATATAAAAAAAATAGTATTACCTACTAACGAACAAGATGGTAATTATCCATTTGGTACTATTCGTATTGCAGCAAAAGACAATATTTTAAATATATTATTAAATGCAAAGAAGGCTGGTAATTTTAAAATAAGATTGAGTAACGAAAATGGCGAATTTATAAAAACCTTATATGAATTGCCTAATGCAGTTATTAATAAAAATAAACTTTCCTTACCGATAGCAGATATGCCTAAAAACTTTTATTATGTTCATTTGTTGTACAACGACACTTTAGTACATTACCAGCAGTTAGATTTGTCAAGTATTACTTTAGATAATTTAAGTAGATAAAACAATTTACTGTAAAACGTCTTTCTGGCATCCGTTTTACGGTAAATTGTTACTCGCATTTTTTTATTTTGTATTTCGTAGAGCGTTTTACACAAAATAAACCTTTAGCATAAAAGCACTATAACTATATCTGAAACCCCAAAGCAAAAAGCAGCATGTATTGTTAAGGTTAGCACGATAAGTTCTCCTTTACATAACTAAAAGTAACACTTTTAAAAAAATCACCTTTTTAGGGGATAGGAAACTAAAAAAACTGTATTATTTTTGTATAGAGATATTAAAATACAAATGTGGTTTTGACCTATTCTATTACGGAATTACCAATTTGCAGAAGAATGAGCAAGGAGCGTAAAGGAGCGTATGTTTTATTTTTGCTTTAAAATGGAAGCAAATTGCGTAAAAATAGCAGCACACTATTTTTAAGACAGCTAAAAGTAGTTTAGTTCAAATTAGAGAAGTAAATATGTATTTGTACAAGCAATTTTTAGTACAGTTTGCCGTTATAGTCATAAATACCCCATTTAGGGTATTGTGTAGTTTTTAAAAAAAGTAGATATTTGCATATTGGTAATAAAATAAATTGGTTATAGAGCATAAAATGAGTAACTTGTACTTAGTAATCCATTTTACTCCGTTTGCTAACTATAAATAGCCGTTTACTAAATACTAAATATTTATCAAAGTTAATTTGATTAATTTTATACAATATTAATGTACATCTTTTTAAAGTAGAATTATGTTTAAACAAATAAAAACAATAGCCGCCGCAAGTTTACTCTTGTTGGGCACTGCTACAAAGGCTCAGCTTACTATTAGTAGCGGGGCAGTATTTAATATACAAAGCGGTGCATTCGTAACGGTGCAGGGCGATGTAACAAGCAGTGCAGATATTACAGGAGCTGGTAAAGTAATATTAAAAGGTAGTGCCAACCAAAATGTAAATATGAATGGTTTTGTTATTCCTAATTTAGAAATGGATAACGTTGCCAATGCTACACTAACAGGCAATACTAAAATAACGAATTCGGTTTTGTTTACCAATGGTAAAATATTAGTAGGCAATAATACTGCTACACTTGCAGCTACAACTACAGCTAGTGGTATGGGCGCAAGCAAATTTTTTGAAACCAATGGCACTGGTTTTGTACGCAGAGAGCTAGCGGCTGATATTAGTGGTTCTGTAATGCCAGTAGGTGCGGGTACAGATTACTTGCCAGTAGCGCTTACCAATACAGGGAGTGCATATGCAGGTGCGAGTATAGGTGTGCAAGCTATAGGTACATCAAGCACCAATAAACATATACGTACAGAAAGTTTTTTATTAGCAAAATGGCCTATTGATAAAGTAGGAATTACAGGTGGTACAACAAACGCTGTGGGTACTTATGTAGATCCTACAAGAGTTATTGGTTCAGAAGCTGACCTAAGAGGTATTTATTGGAATGGAACAAATTGGAGCCTTGCAGGTGGCACACAAGATAATGTACTTAATACTGTTGGTGCAGATATAGCTACTAACACTGGGGAATTATATGGGATGAATAAATTTTTATTGTTTGATACGAAAGTTATTTTGCAAGGAGCCTATAATACTGGTACAGGTTTAATGAATGATTTGCTAAGAACTAATTTAGCTTATGTACCAGGTACAGCACCAACACCAGGTACTGTTAACTTTTTGCCTACATCTGATCCTTATAGTACCAATGCAGATTACAGTGCAAATACAAACTTTACTCGTGTAGCAAACACACCTACTGAAACAGTTACTAGCACCGCTTTTAATGATCAAGCAATAGCTACGGATAATATTGTAGATTGGGTATTCTTGGAATTGAGAAATGCTGCTACACCAAGTGTTGTTGCACAAACTCGTTCTGCTTTATTACAAAGAGATGGTGATGTGGTGGACATAGATGGAGTAAGCCCAGTATATTTTAAAAATGTAGATGCAGGTAACTACATAGTGAGTGTAAAACATAGAAACCACTTAGCCATGAGCATAAATGTAGCCAATTATTCACAAGCTTTAGGTTTGGTTAAAAATACTCAATTTGATTACTCTACAACTCCTGCTACTAATTTATTAGGTGTTGCAGCTACTAACTATTTTAATGGTAGTTCTAAGAATATGTTGTATGCTGGTAATGTAAATGGTAATGCTAATGTGCGTTTTTCGGCACTTAGTAATGATAAAGATGCCTTATTAATCAATGTACTTGGAAACGTTTCTACAAATAGTGTGACTGGGTATAGTAGAGGTGATTTAAACATGAATAGAATAGCTCGCTTTACAGCTCTTAACAACGATAAAGATTATCTTTTGATAACGGTACTTGGTGGTCTTACAACTGCCTCTAAAACACAATCAACCCCTTAATTCTTTTAAACTTTCAATATGAAAAAAATATTATTCGTCCTTGCTTTGAGCACATTTGTTTTTGAAAATAATTTTGCTCAAACAATCATGCAAGCAAGCATTGGTGCTGGATCTGTTGCTAATTCAGTTAAAGTATATGTAAAGACTAGCACACCCATTGGTGCAGCATATGGAATATCTACCTTACAGTTTAATGTAGCGATACCTGCTACGTTTGCACCTATACCTACTGCAAGTATAACTTCTACTAACACAACAAACATTTCGGCAATTTCATGGATAATTTCACCTCCGGTAGTAGAAGGGGCATATTTGCACTACTTTTTAACAAATATTGCTGCTCCTACATATTCTAAACTTGATGGGTCTGAAACAGAAGTGTTTGAGATGTTGTTTTCTGGTGCTAGTATTCCTTCTATAAGTTTAGTTACTTTACCAGAAGGTGGGGCAGTTGCTAATGCACTTTTCCTATCTACTAGTGCCATCATTAATTCTGACGGTAGTAATCTTTATTATGCTAGACCTGGAACAACAATTTTTAATGGTCCAAGTTATGATCTTATTGGAGGAGTTCCAGGGACTGCAACATCGTTTGCAACTATAGGATCAGGTGTTGTACCCGTTAAAATTACCTCTTTCTCTGCAACCAAAAAAGACAACGATGCAATCTTATCTTGGGGAGTAGAAAACGAAACAGCTAGCGTAACCAATTACGAAGTAGAAAGGAGCATTGATGGTATTAATTTTGATAAAATAAATACAATTGCTAAAAATAGCGGTACAAATAATATCTACAATATTACAGATGCTAATTTATCGGGTATAAAAAACAACGGCATTATTTATTATCGCATTAAGCAAATGGATCTAAACGGCGAGTTTGTGTATTCTGATATTAAGAATGTACGACTGACTGAAAAAGGAACATTAATTAGTTTGTTCCCTAACCCAGTGCAAGAGTTTACTACGGTAAAAATAGATGCCACAGAATCTACTGATGCTACTTTGACATTGATAAATACAGATGGTCAGCAATTGCAAACATCTACATTGAAAGCTACAAAAGGTTTAAATCTTCGTAGGCTTGATATGAGTAATGTACCAACAGGCGATTATTTATTGAAAGTAACAATGGGTACAGAAGTACAAACAATAAAAGTTGTAAAATTATAATATAGCATTAAGCTAAAAATTTACTCTAGGGGGGTAACAATTAACGGCAGTGAATTTGAAAAAATTTGCTGCCTTTTTTATGGGGTACATTTAAAATTGTCGCAAGAGTTGACATCTCTCATAATAGACTTTTAAGTTAGAAATTACTTGCAAAGAGATGTCAACTCTAATTTTAACTAACGACAATTTTAAATGTACCCTTTTTATGTTATCAATATTGCCTTTTTGCTATGCATTAACTTTAAGCGGATAATCGTAATTTTACCTCATACGAATTATAAATTAATTATAGCCCATTAATGTGTCAGATACCTCTCATTGCAGTCTATAATCTATTGTGATTTTTAATAGGTGTCAGACACATTCATTGGACTCTTTAATATTTATAAATGGTATTTATACAATTATGAAACAATTCGGCCTCATCGGTTATCCACTTGGTCACTCCTTCTCCAAAAAATATTTTGAAGAAAAATTTGCAAAAGAAAATTTGCAAAATTGTGTGTTTGATTTATTTCCAATAAAAGAAATTGAAGCGTTTGAAAATGTAATTGAAAGTCATCTAAATTTAGTTGGCATTGCAGTAACCATTCCTTACAAAGAAACAGTAATTCCCTTTTTAAATAATATAGATGATGTAGCAAAAAAAATAGGCGCAGTTAATTGCATACAATTTATAAATGGCAAAACAATTGGCTATAACACAGATGTAATAGGTTTTGAAAAATCATTGAAGCCATTATTGAAAGAGTATCATACAAAAGCATTGATACTTGGTACTGGTGGCGCTTCTAAAGCGGTGCAGTATGTTTTAAAAAACTTGGGCATTCCTTTTTTATTGGTTAGTAGAAATAAAACCGATAATGTCATTTTGTATGAGGATATTTCAACAGAAATTATAGAAGAACATTTACTCATCATAAATACTACGCCTCTTGGCATGGAACCAAATGAAGATACTTTTCCTAACATACCATACGAACATTTATCGCCTCAACATTTGTTGTACGATTTAATTTACAAACCCGAAAAAACATTGTTTTTGCAAAAAGGACAGAAGCAAGGTTGTGCAATAAAAAATGGTTTTGAGATGTTGGTATTACAAGCAGAGGAGAATTGGAAAATTTGGGCAGCCACCTCTATCTCTCCGCCTATGGGGTAAGGAAAACTAAAAGATTAAAAAATGGATTAAGTATTTATAAGTTCTAAAAATATAGAAGGTATTGTTGTAACTTTCCTTGCTTCATAATCAAAACAAACGATACCCGTTTTTACATTAGCAATTAATATTTTTTTATTATTACGAGTTGTAACTATTTCGTAAAATATTTCAAAACCTGCTTTTGTTATTTCGCCAATAGAAATGGCAATATTCAATATATCTCCATAAAAAGATTCTGCTTTGTATTCTACTGCAAGGTCTGCCATAATTAACGATGTGCCACCAATATTTAACTCAGTAAAATTATTAGCCGAGAGCCATTGCATACGTGCCTCATGTACAATACGCACAAGTGCATCGTTACCTAGGTGGTTACCATAATTTATATCGGTTATTCTTACCCGTATATCTGTAGCAAAAATTTTATTTTCAGGAATTATTAATTTAACTCTTGCCATTATAGTTGTTTAAAAAGTCTATTAATTTTGCCAATGCTTTTTTGCGATGACTGTATTTGTTTTTTTCTTCCATCGTCATTTCTGCAAATGTTTTTCCATCTCCATCTGGTACAAAAATAGCATCATATCCAAAGCCCATTTCGCCTATTTCTTTCAATATTATTTTGCCTCTGCAAATGCCTGTAAATTGGTATTCTTTATTATCTAAAATTAGAGAAATTACGGTTTTAAATTGTGCATCTCTTTCATGTATATTTTGCATATTTTGCAAGAGCAATGCAATATTATTTTTATTATTGGCATCATTGCCTGCGTAGCGTGCGCTTCGTACACCAGGTTCTCCATTCAATGCAGCTACTTCAAGCCCTGTATCTTCGCTAAAACAATTTTGTTTGGTAAGATTATGTATTACTGTTGATTTTTCTCTAGCATTTTCTTCTAATGTATTATGAGGCTCGGGTATATCAATATCTATACCTGCTTCTTGCAAAGTTATTATTGCTAAACCTTCGGTGAGTGCAGCTTTTATTTCAGCTACTTTGTTTGGGTTGTTGGTGGCAAAAATTAGTTTCATTTGTTATTTACTTAAAAGTTGTTTTAGAAATTGCTTTGCAATTTAATTATTTAGCCACTAAGGCTCAAAGACACAAAGTTAAAAGCTTCGCTTTTTGTTTTTTGCTTCGCAAAATTGCCCTCATTTGCCGAAGGCAAATCCTTTGTGCCTTTGTGGCAAATCCTTTTTATTGCGAAGCAATAAAAAAAATCTTTTAGTAAAACTTAAATCCCAAAAAGCATTTTCAACACCAGCCACAATTTTTTCTTCTCCTCTTTATCGCTTGATAGTTTTTGCAAAGCAGGTGCACATAAATATTGCTGGTTATTATATGCCTGTATTTTATATTGTGGTATTTGTACCGGAAAATTGAGCATCTGTGGTTCTGTTCCTAAAAACAAAACAATACTTGGTGCAAATTGCTCATTCAAATTTTCATAAATCACATCTGCATTATTGCTTGCATTTACCAATGCCACATCTTGCATAGAAACTGTACATGCATTTAAAATGTTCATCAAAAAACTCAATTCATCATCACCCAAAAATGCATGATCATTTTCATCTACTATTATTAATATATTTTTTGCGTTTTTACCCAAATATTTAATTGCCCCAAAATTTTCTTTTTTAGCAACATTTCTTTTTTCAGCAATAGCCAAATTCTCATCCTTCGCTATTTCTGCATTGCCTATTGATACAGAGCTTAAATCATCATCTATTAAGCTGTTTTCGTAGAGTTTTTTTACCAAAAAAGGGGAAAGTTTTATATCATCCAAACTCATATAAAAATTTATTTTAAAAGTAATTTTTCGTTTCTTTGTGGCTAAATTAAGCAATATGATTTCAGTAGCAGATTTTAATATTACAAAGATAGATAGGAGCAAACTAAACGACATCAATTTAGAGAATATTCCCTTTGGAAAATACTTTACAGATTATATGCTCGAAGTGGACTATGAAGACGGAGAGTGGAAAACGCCAGAAATAAAAGCCTATCAGCCACTTTTATTGGAGCCATCTTTGGCTGCAATACATTATGGACAAGCTATTTTTGAAGGTATAAAAGCCTATAAAAACCCGGCAGGCGAGCCATTTATTTTTCGCCCAATGGATAATTTTAAGCGGTTTAATTTATCGGCAGAGCGCATGCAAATGCCCCAAGTACCAGAAGAAATTTTTATGGATGGCATGAAGCAACTCATAAAATTAGATATCAATTGGATTCCTGCAAAAGAAGATCACTCTTTATATATACGTCCGTTTATGTTTAGTAGCGACGAAATGATAGGAGTAAGACCAAGCGAAAAGTATAAATTTATGATTATCCTAAGCCCGACAGGGCCTTACTACACCGCACCAATGCGAATATATGTAGAGGAAAAATATGTGCGTGCAGTGCCCGGTGGTATTGGGTATGCAAAGGCAGCAGGTAATTATGGCGGTGCCATGTATGCCACTGCACAAGCAAAATTAAAAGGCTACGATCAAGTATTATGGACAGATGCTTACGAACATAAATATGTACAAGAATGCGGTACTATGAACGTTGTTTTTATTATAGGCAACAAAGCCATTACACCCGACTTAGATGAAGGTACCATTTTAAAAGGTGTAACAAGAGATAGTGTAATTACACTTTTAAAAGAAATGGGATTAACCGTAGAAGAGCGTCCGTTAAATATTGATGAAGTAATAGAAGCCCACAAAGCAGGCACCTTAAAAGAAGTATTTGGTACAGGCACAGCCGCTACTATTTCGCTCATAAAAGAATTGCGCTACAAAGAATACGATATGCTTTTCGATATAGAAAAATGGGAAATTGCGCCAAAAGTAAAAGCCATGCTAAACGATATTCGTTATGGTAAAACTGCCGATACGCATGGGTGGATGGAGAAATTGTAATTAAATAATGCTTCGCATAAGTATAATTGGTTGGTTACGGGTCGAAGTACCCTGATTGAACTTCAGTGGCGACGCTCCGTTGAAAATTTGTTCGCTATTTAGCTTTTATTATGCACTAGATTAAGTAAATTATTTATAATCAACTTAAAAAACCTTCATTTTCGAAGGTTTTTTAGTGTACATCCAAAAAATATCTGTTTTTTTAATATTTCTTTTACTTTTTTTGAAAATTACCCCTACCTTTGCCGTCCGAAAAAAAAGGTTATATAAATGCCAACTATACAACAATTAGTTAGAAAAGGAAGAGAAATTATTAAAGCGAAAAGCAAATCAAGAGCACTTGATTCTTGCCCACAACGCCGTGGTGTGTGTACGAGAGTATATACAACAACTCCTAAGAAGCCTAACTCTGCCCTACGTAAGGTAGCTAAAGTACGTCTTACAAATAAGATAGAAGTTATTGCCTACATCCCAGGAGAAGGTCATAACCTACAAGAGCACAGTATCGTATTGATACGTGGCGGTAGGGTAAAAGATTTGCCAGGTGTGCGTTATCATATCATCCGTGGATCTTTGGATACTGCAGGTGTAAAAGACCGTAAGCAAAGCCGTAGTAAGTACGGAACGAAGAGAGCGAAGAAATAGTATCTAGTATCAAGATATTAGATGTAAGACACAAGATAAAATACAATTCACAATAGGGTTGAGTAAAGTTTTAAACCTTGAAGAAATTTAACCCTCGAACAATTTAAAAATTAAAAGAAATGCGTAAAGCACAAGCCAAAAAATTACCCTTAGCACCAGACCCAAAGTTTAACGATAAATTGGTTACTCGTTTTGTAAATAACCTAATGTGGGCAGGTAAAAAAAGTGGAGCATATAATATATTTTACGATGCATTAGATAAAGTAGCAAAAACTACAGGTGAAGAAGGATATGAAGTATGGAAAAGAGCGTTAACAAACATTACTCCAGGTGTTGAGGTTAGAAGCCGTCGTATTGGTGGTGCTACTTTTCAAATACCATCTGAAGTTCGTCCCGATAGAAAAATTTCTTTGAGCATTAAATGGATGGTACGTTATAGCCGTGAAAGAAATGGTCGTAGCATGTCTGACAAATTAGCTAACGAAATAGTAGCAGCTAGCAAAGGTGAAGGTGCATCTTACAAGAAAAAAGAAGATACACATCGTATGGCAGAAGCCAACAAAGCTTTCGCTCATTTTAGAGTTTAATTTTTTGAAACATTTTTATAGTAAACCACTCTTTTTTTAAAGGGTGGTTTTTTTATGTGTGATATGAATCTAGTGATAAGAAAAAATTATACTTCTATTTTATTGTTTGTAATGTATTCAATGATAATAAAATTTGCTTTTTTTAAACGTCGGTAATATATTTTTTGTTCTTGTATTTGTTGCAATATTATTTGGGTTTATAAACTATTCTGTATCTTTAAAAACATAAAATTACAAATAGTTTGACGA
>JAYTLA010000165.1:0-14000 GCA_043729825.1 Ferruginibacter sp. | reverse complement strand
TTATTTCTTTCATAAAAGTTCTTCTGCTTTTAATGATATGCCTTCTTGCTTAGCCTTATAATCATTAATGCGCTGCAATAATTCTTGTTCATACGCAGGATTCTCCTTAATAAATTCTGTAGCATCGGAAGGATTTACTGTAATCTCTACTTCCTTATGCGGAAACATTTTTTTAATATTTTCTATTAAATCAATATTTAAGAAATCTGTGTTTATTTTAAATGTAGCTTCCATACTTAAAATTACAAAAAATAGAAATACAAAATACTATTTGGGTGCATTTATAATTGTCGCACTGCTATAATAGAGGTGACACCTTTTTTAAAACTGTTTTTATACTATAGAGTCTATAATAAAGGTGTCACCTCTTGCGACAATTTTAAAATTACTCTACTATTTTAACAATCCCATTCTCACCAACTCCTCCGCTATCTGCACAGCATTTGTAGCAGCGCCTTTGCGCAGATTATCACTCACTATCCAGCAATTAAGTGTATTGGCTTGAGTTTCATCTCTACGAATACGCCCTACAAAAGTATCATCTTTATCGTGGGCTGTAAGTGGCATTGGATACAAAAAGTTTTTATCATCATTTTTTAAAACTACACCTGGTGCATTGCTTAAAATTGATTTCACTTCTTCTATATCAAAATCATTTTCAAATTCAATATTCACGCTTTCGCTATGCCCGCCCAGGGTTGGTATGCGCACACATGTAGCGGTTACTTTTATACTATCATCGCCCATTATTTTTTTTGTTTCGTTCACCATTTTCATTTCTTCTTTGGTATAACCGTTATCCAAAAAAGAATCTATGTGTGGTATGGCATTCATATCTATCGGGTATTTGTATGCCATTTCTCCAACAATGCCATTACGTTCGTTCATTAATTGTGTTACTGCTTTTACACCAGTACCAGTTACACTTTGGTAAGTGCTTACCACCACTCTTTTTATTTTGTATTTATCGTGCAGCGGTTTTAGCACTACTACCATTTGTATAGTAGAGCAGTTGGGGTTAGCAATAATTTTATCGCTTGCTTGCATAGCATTGGCATTTACTTCTGGCACTACCAATTTTTTTGTAGCATCCATACGCCATGCGCTAGAGTTATCAATTACGGTAATACCTGCCTCTGCAAATTTTGGAGCCCACTCTAAAGATGTACCACCGCCGGCAGAAAAAATGGCTACTGATGGTTTTGCATCAATAGCATCTTGCATGCTTACTATTTTATATTGTTTACCATTAAATGTTATTTCTTTACCAATAGATTTTTCAGATGCTACAGGTATTAAATCTGTAACCGGAAAATCTCTTTCTGTCAATACATGTAACATTTTTGTGCCTACTAAACCAGTAGCTCCAATAACTGCAACTTTCATATTTTTATGTGTTTACTACAAAGAAAATAATAAAGCACCAATAATGGTAAAAAATATATTCATTTTACGTTTTCAAATGGGTGTTTTATATTTTTTAAAGAGGATATGAATCTTTGATAACGTTAAACTTTCCCTTTTTTAAATAGTCATAACGATATACAAATCAATTAACATAAATTTACTGCCTAACTAACTTTCTATTCATGAGAAAAATAATTACTATTGCCTCAATGTCAATCATTGTACTTAGTCTTCAGTTTTGTTCCAAAAAAGATACAGCAGCTATTGTAGATCCTGTTCCAGTTTCACCAGTGGTTTTGCTACCAAACTTACCAGCCATTCCATTTGCTTACAACATTAGTTATCCTGCACATGTACAAACTGCATTAGCAGCAAACGATAATACACCTGCCGATAATGCTATCACAAATGCTGGTGCTACGTTGGGTAGGGTTTTATTTTACGACAAACAATTGAGTAAAAATAATACCGTAAGTTGCGGCAGTTGCCACAAGCAAGAATTTGCTTTTGATGATAATGTTGCATTGAGCAAAGGCTTTGAAGGCGGTTTTACAGATAGAAATTCTATGGCTATTTTAAATCTCCGTTTTTATAAAAGCGGCAAAATGTTTTGGGACGAAAGAGCCACTACTGCCGAAAAGCAAGCGCTACAGCCCATACAAAACCATGTAGAAATGGGTTTAACTTTAGCAGAGTTAGAAACAAAAGTAAAAGCATTGAATTACTATCCAACTTTATTTCAAAATGCATTTGGAAGTACAGCAATAGATTCTGTAAAAATTGCAAGGGCATTGGCACAATTTGAAAGAAGCATTGTGACTTATCAAGCAAAATATGATAAAGTAAAAGCAGGTTTGGAAACTTTTACAGCTGCTGAAGCACAAGGAGAAGTGTTGTTTAATACCGCTCCACCACCTCCTCCAGGCGGCGGCCCAGCCCCCCCATCTTGCAATGGTTGTCATACAGCACCGATGTTTATAAACAGTGCTGCTCCACCATTTGGTTTTCCCGATTTAGTAGATTTAGGCATAAGCAATTTAAGCAGATTTAAATCTGGTTCTTTGAGAAATATTACAAATCGTACAGCACTTTTTCATAATGGTAGTGTCGCTAATGTACAAGCCATGTTTTCGGCTGGTGCTCCAGGTAGCGGCACGCAACCCATTCCTGCTCATGCTGCAAATCCTCAAAATGCACAAAACTTAATTGCATTTATGAATACGCTTACAGATAATACAATTTTAACGGAGGTTAAATTTTCTGATCCGTTTAAATAAAAGTGTTTGTAAACCTATAAGGTTTTTAAGGAAACCTTTAACTTTAAAGTAACAAAATAAAACCTTATAGGTTTTGAAAGAGATTTTTCCTTCATAAAAAAATATAAAAAGGTTGTATGAATTTGCAAAAAGCAAATTCATACAACCTTTTTTATAATCCTCAATATTTTTGAACCGTTTAACTTTTAGGTTTTAATAAAATATATTTAAACGAATTGTTATAGGCCGCATCTATAAACGCAAGCATATCTTGCCATTTGTCTTTAGATACGTTTGCTTTTTTGTACAGCTTTTTTATTTTGATGGTAACCACGCCATCTTTTTGGTCGGCTATACTCGCATATGTACCAGTTTCATTGGTTACTTCTGTAGCCAATTCTTTTAATCCTTCTGCTGTATAGCCCTCTGGTATTTTAAAATTGATGGTCCAAAAATATGATTTTGCATGTCCTACATTTATATCATACTTACGCACCCTTTCTTCTTTTTTTATTTGCAATTGCGAGCCTACCAAGCCTGCCACGTTTACCAATAATTTTTTACCCGCTTTACGTACCATTCCACTTAACTCAAATTCTTCGGTAAAAACAAGGTCTTGCTTTTTTAAAGAACGACCATCGTTTACAACAAAAAAGTCTTTGTATTTGGCTATTTTTCCAAACTCGCTTTGCAGTTCGCTTTTTACCAATTTTGGTTTTAGTTCTTTAAAATTATCTTTTAATGCCCTTACAGATTTATCGTATTCTTCTTCTTCTCTTGCCTTCATTTTTTCTGTTGGATTTTCGCCACCATAATATTTATAATCATCTAACATATAGGTTGTATATTTTAACGCATCGCTTATATTTTTTGATTTACTAATCCCTTTATAGGTAGATGTACGGGTAACGGATAATGTATTCATATCAGTATTAAGTGCACTTGTAAATACATAATCAGCATTGTTATCTAATGCTGTAGCATCTGGAAAAGTAAATGGAGTGATCGGTTGAACACCACTCTTTGCAGGCTTTTCAATAATATACCCTTCGTTCCCCAGAAAATTTTCTACAGATTCGCCAGGGTTTGAATAGTCTGTAGCATTGTGATAAATAATATTGTTTACCCTTGTTGCATATTTAATTTCTTGATCGAACAATACATCTTTTAATTTACCAGTAGTGTTGGATACACTAATTATTAAATCAGATTTTATATCTCTTTGAAAAAGTAACGACCCAAAAATGTATGCAAACATTTTGTCGCTCATATAATTATCTCTATACACAATTATATTTCGCAATTTGTAATACACTTTTTCGATGTATTCTTTTTCTTCCCATTTTTTTGCGCCAAGTTTTTTTAAATCGCTCCAAGTATTGTCTATAAAATTTTGCACAGTGTATCCATATCCATAACTACCATAACCATAACTGCCTACTTGATTATAATCTTCCCAAGCTTTTTTACACAACTCTTCCTTTGTAAAACCTGTTTTAATTTCTCCTTTTTCGCCTATCAATGCGCCTTTAATATTCCCCTTATTTGCATATATTACTTGAAATTTTGTTACAGGGTTTGTTAATAATGTATTTACAAAATTTACATCTTTTTCTGTACCTCTATCCACATCCGTAAATACATAACGATAAAATTCATTATCGGCTGTAGCTTCTTTTTTAAATTCTGGCGCTCCGTTTAATGCCATCGATTTAAAAAAAGATTTTTCATCTGTCTCTATACCAATTTGATTAAACAAAACTGGGTATGCTTTATTGCACACTTCGTACTGCGGGCTAAATTCTATATAACCCGAATACGCTACATCCAATTTACTTTTCGTAAGGGCTACATATTCTAAAATATCGTTAGGCTCCAAATCGGGTATAGCTACTTTATAATAACGACCTTGCCCACCACTTTCTTGGTCAAAAAAACTTTTGTAAAACTCTGGCATATCTGTGGTTGACTCTACAGCCACAGCATCGTTTAAAGAAACCGCATTAGATGTACCATCTGGCTTTATCACTTTTGCACTAAAGCCATCTTCTTTATCTCTATATCTAAAATACACTTCGGTAAATGTTTTTACAGCGCTTTTATCATTTACTTTTATTTTAAAATGTACGTTTTCAAAAAACAATAGACTACGCTCTCCTCTCGTAAAAAATCCCATTCTCGATTTTTTATCTATCGTTACATTTCTTTTGTACCCAAATATAACAGCCGATTCGTCTTTATATTTATCGGGCACTGTATTGGTAGCAAATGCAGCTGTGTTATCGGCCCACAGTGGCTTTGCATTTAATTCTATCTTATCTAGCACATCTTCATCAATAAATGTTTGTGCATTTGTTGTTATGGTTGCAAAACATAAAACAACAATAATTATTTTACTTTTTGTATTGAAATTCATTCTAAAAAATTTTATTTGTTAGTAATACTTAAAAAATATTTGTTGAACTCTTTAATCGATTCAATAAATTTTTTCCACGCAAGTAATTCTGTTTTAGGTATAATATTATTTTTTATACTAAGGGTTTTACTCAATGTCATTTTATTGCCCACCAAAGTATAAGAGCCTTTAAAAGCATAGCCTTCGCCTTTTACTTCCAAATCGTCTGGTTTGTCTATAAATTTTTTATCGGCAGGTACAGTAAGGGTTATGTCGTCTGTAAACTGCAATACATCATCAAAATCGTATCCTTCTATTCTTTTTTCATCTGGTATAAATCTATCCAACGATTTAGGAAAAAAGTCAACACCCACATATTTGCTTCCGCTAATATTGTTTACAGTGTTGCTCAAATCCACATCGCCTTCTATCGAAACGGTAAGATCTCTATTATTTAAATCGCTTGTTTTTACATTGGCGGCCACCATATTGTCGTTACCAAATTCTAAATAATCATTTAAATAATCTTTACGCTCTGTAGTTGGCAATGTTTGGTATGATTGGTGAAAATCTTTGCGCTGGTTACCAGTAAGTATAACTTTTGCTTTTCCTTTTAAGCCAGTTTCTGTCAATACAAAATCGGCTTTTGTAGCTATTAAATTATCCGCAGCTTCTGTTTGTGGTACTTTCTTAATGTCAAATTTATCGCCATCGGCTATCATTACTTCTTTGCCTTGTATGCGAAAAGCATTTTCGCCAAAGGGTGCATAATTTTCGGTGCCATCTAAATAATAAGTTTTGCCGCCAAAATTTAAGGTGCAAATAGCATGATTGTTTACACACATAGCGGGCAGTGTTTGCGAGTAGGGAATATGCCTCGTGCCTATCCATGTAAAGTGTGCATCGTAGCCGCCAAGTTTTAGCATTTCGGTAAGCAAGTTTGCCATGCCTTTACAATCGCCATATTTTTTTGCAAGCACATCTTGCGCTGTAGATGGTATGTAGCCTGAGTATCCATCTTCGTATGCCAAGTAGCGCACATTATCTTGTACCCAATAATAAATAGATTTTATTTTTTCTACATCACCAGCTTTGCCTTGTGTAAGTTTTGTTACCATAGGCTGCAGTTTTGTTTTATCATTTTCTGCCATTTTATACAATCTATTATTCCATGCATACACATCATCCACCTTATCAAAACCTTTTAACGTTTCGCCTTTGCTTTCAAAAGAGCGTATTTGTACAATAATGTGAGGGTCTGTATAAGCCCTACCAATACGCCTATACTCCGATTTGTATGGCGCTGCATCTTTCATTATAAAAAGATAATTGGTATAGCCACCTTTTGTTTTTTGGGTAGCTTCAATATTTTGTCCGTTAAAGTTCATGCTTTTAAATTCTACCTTCAACCAGTCGGGTACTTTAAATTCGAACACTTGCTCGCCTACAGGATAAGACTCGTTAAAAAACATTCTGGTTAAATATTTTCCGTCCAAATATGTTTTCTTCACCGTTATTCTTGCCATTGCGCCTTGTTGGTTTAGACGAATAGGAAAATAACGCACCCTGCTATCGTCAAAGAAAATACCATCGTCCGTAACCGATCTATCAATACCGCCTTTTTCTAGCGTTATATATTTGCTGCCGTATTTTAAGGCTTTTTTAAAATTATTTATCTCTATAAACTTGTTGTAAAACTCAGGATAAGTCAACGACGAAAATTTCTTCAACGATAAAAATTCAAACTCCGAATTTTCTTCTATCTCTACCACTTTATCGCCAAGCGCATTTTTGCCTTTACCAAAAGTAAAAAGGTGATAAGATGAGGTACACATAATATCTTCATCAGGGTATTTTTTTGCATTTCGATAAGCATTGCTCTCATCATCAGAATTTACTTGAGCAAATGCTGGCGCTGTTGCAAAACAAAATAGCAAAGCTACAGCACATAGTTTTTTAAATCCAATGCGGATTGTTGGTTTCATATTTAAATGTTTAATCGTGAAATATTTCAATAAAGTTATCAGTATTGGATTGATGCAGCTCGAAAAGTTGTAAGATTTAAGGGCTTGGGTTTTAAAATTTTGGTTGAGTAAATTTAAGGAGAAATTTGGGAATGTTGCGTATTAGGGGGATAAATAATGAGGTTCAGGTATGGTGCAAATAGGAAATATATTTCTGATTATTAAAGATTTAAACTGGAGGATATAAATATTCATTTAAATAAGAAATATAATTCGTATTCAAATGATATTATATGAAAAAATTGTATTTTTGTATTAAATAAGAAATATATTTCTGATGAGCATTGAAGAACTTGGCATTTTAATACAAGAAAGGCGACTAAAATTGGCTCTTAAGCAAGAAGATATATCTGAAATGATAGGAATAAGTACCAAAACCATTCAAAATATTGAGCATGGAAAAGCCAATCCATCGCTAAAAACTTTGCAAAAACTTTCAGAAATATTGGGTTTAACATTAATAATACAACTAAAAAATACAACTGAATGAAAGGCTTAGTGTATAACAATAATATGTTGGCGGGGTTAATAGAAAAAGATGCTATAGGCAATTATATTTTCAAATATGATGATGCCTATTTTGCTAATGCAAACAATGCATCTATTAGTCTTGCACTACCCAAAACAAAACAAGAATATACCTCCGAAAAATTATTTTCATTTTTTGCAGGGCTACTTTCCGAGGGCATAAATAAAGACATACAATGCCAGCTGTATAAAATAGATGAACATGATGATTTTACAAGATTACTTCTAACAACAAGAGAAGATACCATTGGTGCCATAACCATAAAACCAGAAAACGATGAATTGTTTAGGCTGCTATATTGATGTAAAAGAAGGTTATTGTTTGGCTTGCAGAAAAAAATTATTTGGCAAGGCGAAAGTGCCGTCCATATTATCGTTTGATGCACCAAAGGCAGACAATGCCATGTACTTTCAAGAGCATACAAAACGATTATCAATATCTGGCATGCAGTTAAAATATTCTTTAACGCTAGAAAAAAATACGCTGGTACTCAACGAAAAAAATGCGCAATACATTTTAAAGCCCATACCGCCTGCCAAGCATTTGATGCAGATAGATAGTGCGCCAGAAAACGAGCATCTTACCATGCAAATAGCTTCGCAAGTTTTTAACATAAACACTGCTGCCAATGCGCTTATTTATTTTAAAGATGGTGAGCCTGCTTACCTTACAAAACGTTTTGATGTAAAACCCGTTGGCACAAAATACCAGCAAGAAGATTTTGCACAACTGAGCAACCGCACAAAAGCCACCCACGGCGAAACCTTTAAATACGATAGCAGTTATGAAGAAATAGGAATGCTTATTAAAAAATTTGTACCTGCCGCTATTCCCACTTTAGAAAAATTATTTCAGATAATTGTTTTCAATTATATTTTTTCTAATGGCGATGCGCATTTAAAAAACTTCTCTCTCATGCGCACAGATGCTGGCGAGTACATACTTACACCCGCATACGACCTTATGTGTACAGCCCTGCACACACCACTCGAAAGCGAGGTAGCGCTCGACCTATATGAAGGCGATATAAACAGCCCATACTACAGCACGCATGGCCACTATGGCAGAGAAAATTTTATGGAACTTGCCAAACGATTTGGCATTGTAGAAAAAAGAGCGACTCGTATGATGGATGCGTTTTCTTCAAACATTTCTTTGGTAGAAGCATTGGTGGAAAAATCTTTTTTGAGTGATGGGGTGAAGGGTGAGTTTATGGGGAGGGTGAGGGGGAAGGTGGGGAAAATAATATAACTTCATTCTTTTAAAAGCAAGACTCTAATTCTAATTTTTATCCATTATTTTTGAATATAAATAATATTTTTTTTGACAAACTTACGTAACCATAAAGAGTGGGATAAAATAAATGGCACATTATCTGTAACCTTAGACCCGAAGGTGAATGCTATTGATAATAAAAAATATGTCATATTAAATGGTAATGCGGGTAACTTTTGTTTAGATGCTTCCAACTCTAAATTTGATAAAGATAATGCTAAGCAAAACGCTTGGTCATCTGATACTGGCTATTATTTAAAAATTTTACCAACTGATAAGGTTATTATTACAAGGTGGTGGGATGATTATTTAGAAGATTTACCTTATAAAAAATTGCAGGAGAATCCTCAAAAATTTTATGACGCTTTAATAAAAAATAATCCAAAACAAACTGATAGCATCGTTTCTTTTGCAAAAGAAACGTTTATTAAATTAAGAAACTGTGCTCAGCAGTCTGACAATGGCCAAATTTCTCTTAGAACATTTATGTATTTACTTGCTGCCTTAGAAGAAGGGGTTGATACAGCGGATGATGTTAACAAAAAAAAATGGCATTTAGAGAATTTTGATAAAAATTGGATTACCCCACATGATTGGGAATGGTTGTATAAAGCTTTTAAAATAGGAGCAAAGAATACTACTCCTAATGTAAAACTTGTTTTAAGACATGCTTCAAATAGATTATTTCAAGAAGCCCATAGAGAAGCAACTCGTAAAGAATTTCAAACTTCTTTATGGGAGGGGTCTAATCGTAAATATGATAGCGGAGTTTCTGATGGAGCTTTTTATACTCCAACTGCCTTAGTAAGAACAATCGTTCAAGAATCAATTTGGGCTTTAAATAATGCAAATAAATTATCTGATAGAAAGAAAATTTCAATTCTTGACCCAGCCTGTGGTTCTGCAGAATTTTTAAGAGAAGCGCTTAGGCAATTAAAAATTAATGGCTATGAGGGGAATGTAGAAATTTTTGGATGGGATATATCAACCATTGCTTGTGAGATGTCAAGATTTATTTTGCAATATGAAAATAATACAGAATGGAATGGAAAAGTAAAAATTAAAATTGAAAATGGAGATTCTCTCTGTAAAGAATGGGTTAAGGGGAATCATTTTGATCTCATTTTAATGAATCCTCCGTTTAGGGCATTTGAAAATTTAGGTGAGATAAAATCAATAGTTGAAAAAGAATTAGGTAATTTAAAATCTGGTCAGCCAGACATGGCATCAGTTTTTTGGAAAAAAGCGTCTGAAGCCACTGCTATTGATGGGGCATTAGGACTAATAATGCCACATTCATTAATAAGTGCAGAAACATACAGGAAACTTAGAGAATATATTAAAGAAGATATAGGTATGGATTTTTCTTTAATTGCACGTTTAGGTAGCGCAGGACTTTTCGAAAAGGCAATGATAATACCATCGGTATTGGTCGGAGTTAAAAAATCTAAATCGAATGCACACACAGTGCTTTGGACTAATCACCAGCAAGATGCGGTCTATACTGCATTGAGAAAACTTAGAATTTATAGAAATCTTGATATTCCTACACCAATAATAAATAAAGAATTTAGTATTTATGAGAACATATTTTTGACTAACCATCAGACAGGTTCTTGGAAAGTTAATTCTTTTCAGATGTTTCAATTATCTGAGAAGTTGAAATCTTTTAATAAAGTTGAAGATCTTTTTAAAATCACGAGAGGTGCCGATGCAGGTAATAATGCCGCTTTTATTTTACTAAAACAAGAGTGGCAATCGCTTCCTAAAAGAGAACAAGAGTATTTTCGACCATGCATAATGAGGGATAGCATTAAAAACGGCCAATTAAATGATGGGCTTTATTTATTCTATCCATATGGGAACAAATTAATTTTAACTGAAACTGAGCTATTAGAGAACCTATCTATATATTTTGAGAATAAATTGTCAAAATTAAAAACTAAGTTAAAAGCAAGAAAAGGGTTTGAAAATAAATGGTGGGAATTAAGTAGACCAAGATCTTTTCATGATAAACCAAAATTAGTATCCGCCTATTTTGGTAGGGCTGGTTATTTTGCATTTGATAAAACAGGTGCCTATGTAGTAGCCCAAAGTTTTGCATGGTTACCTAAAAATAAGGAGCTTGAACAAGAGAATTATTATTTTGCCTACTTAGCTTTATTGCATGCTAAAATTATCAATAAACTTCTTGAGATGGTTTGCAATGTTTTAGAAGGTGGTTATTTTGATTTATCTAAACATTATATTGATAAAATGCCATTACCCAATTTAACTAAAGCTGATGAGAGTATATTAACTTACTTAATAAAGACTGGAAAAGAAATTCATTACGGAAAAGAAATTGATGCAGAGACTCTTAATCAAGTCGTGAGTAATGCTTATGGATTAAATATAGATAATTTTTAATTTTATTTATGGCAATTCCTGATTCTATTAAAATTACCAAGAAAATTCTTGCAAATTTTTTCAATATAAATGAAAAACAAACTTTAGTTGATAACAAAAATGGAAGTTTTTCTTTACAAAGTAATAGTGCTTCTCTTCTCACTTCTGATAATAAGGGAATTTATACTTTATGGGGATTCCCAGTCAAAGGAAACTTAAAAGACACATGGGTAAAGTACCCTATTTATTTTGCATTTAATATTAAGCTTTTAAGGAATGAGGCAATTGCCGAAGTTAATATTAAGTTATTTAAAGAAGATACTACAAAAATAAGTGACTCAATTACAATACCAACAGAATTGTTACTTAGAGTTGAATGGTGTAATGATGCTCAATATGATTTAAGCGGTAGAATACATGCCCAACCGCACTGGCATATTCATTCCTACACGGTTGTTGATAAACTAGAGGGTATAAATATGAATGACAGAAATTTATTTTTAGAAATTTTAAATAAAGATGACTCATTTTCAATAATGAATAATATTGATAACGAGATTAATTCTGAATCTAATATTGAAAAAACAGAACGAGTTAAAAAAGAAATCCCATCTTTTAAATTTCACTTAGCAATGTTAGCAGATTGGGATCAACAAACGACTACAAAAAATGACAAATTATTAACATCGGATGTGCTTGAGAGATGGCTTCCAAAATGTTTAACTTATACTCAACAACAAATTGAATATTTATTGGAAAAAATGAGCAATAATTAATCCGAATGCTTGGTTTCTATATCCGTCTTTGAAATTATACTAGATAGTTAAATAATTTCTTTATTAATTTAGAGCTCGCTTCCCATTTCCCAAAAATCCCCTAACTTCATCTCCAACTTTACCACCATGAAAAAAATTATACTCGCCCTTACATTAATTATAGGATACTACACCAACATCCAAGCCCAGCTAAACGAAACTTTTACCGATGGCAACTTTACCGCTAACCCTGCTTGGGTAGGCGGCACAGCAGATTGGTTTGTAAACCCAAGCTTTCAATTACAGAGTAATAACTTGGTAGCAAACAACACTTATTATTTAAGTACTGCAAATACCATGGCTACCACTACACAGTGGGATTTTTATTGCAACCTAACCTTCAATACCTCAAGCACCAATTATGCAGATGTGTTTCTTACAGCATCTGCAAGCGATCTTACACTTACCAATACCACAGGGTATTTTGTACGTATAGGCAATACCAACGATGAAATTTGTTTGTACAGAAAAGATGCAAGTGGTGCCATTACAAAAATTATTGATGGTGTAGATGGCACCACAAACACAAGCAACAATACATTAAAAATTCGTGTGGTGCGCAATGCTGCAAATTTGTGGACACTCAGCCGAGATTTAACTGGTACAGGCAGTTCGTATTTTACAGAAGGTACAATAACCGATAATACATTTTCTACCTCTGCATTTTTTGGCATACTCATAAAACAAAGTACAGCAAGTTTTTTTCAACGCCATTTTTTTGATGATATACAAATACAAGCTTATGTGCCTGATGTAACGCCGCCTAGCATTGTATCTGCTATAGCGCTTTCTTCTACTGCGGTTGATGTATTGTTTAACGAAGCTGTTGATCTTACAACTAGCCAAATAGCAGCAAATTATTCTGCAAGCAATGGCGTGGGCATTCCAACTAGTGCTGTGAGAGATGCTACCAATACATCACTAGTACATTTAGTATTTGCAACCAATATTCCGCCTCGTAACAATATTACGCTCACCGTAAATGGCGTGGCAGATTTGTCTGGTAATATTTTAAACGGCGGCACAAAAGTATTCAGCTACTTCGTACCTTTTCAATACGATATTGTTATAGATGAAATTTTGGCTGACCCAACACCTGTAGTTGGGCTACCTACAAACGAATGGTTAGAATTAAAAAACACCACAACATTTGATATCAATCTCCAAAATTATAAACTTGTAAAAGCCACTGGCGAAAGCGGCCCAATGCCTTCGTATGTGTTACCTGCGGGTGGCTACGTAATCGTTTGTACGGGTAGTGCTGTAGCGGCTATGAGTACGTATGGGCCTACGATTGCTGTTACCAGTTTTCCATCTTTAAATAATGATGCAGATAAAATTTATTTGCGTGCGCCGCAAGGCACTATCATACACTCTGTAAATTATACAGATGCTTGGTATAAAAACGAATTGAAAAAAGATGGCGGGTGGACTCTGGAAATGATTGACACCAAAAATCCATGTACTGGTATTGATAATTGGAAAGCAAGTGTGGATGCAAGAGGCGGTACGCCAGCTGCAAAAAATAGTGTAGATGCTATTAATGCAGATGTAACTGCTCCTAAACTATTGCGTGCTTATGCGCCAGACCCTACACATGTTACACTTGTATTTAACGAACCGGTGGATAGTAGCAATGCCGCTGTGCTGGCTAGTTATAGCATGAGCGATGGTATTGGCATTGCAAACGCATTGCCATTATCTGTTTCATTCGATAGGGTTTCGCTTACGCTTTCTACTGCGCTTACTGCAAATAAAATATATACCGTTACAACAAACACTGTAAAAGATTGTAGTGGCAATACTATTGGAGTAAGCAAAACTGCAAGGGTTGGTTTGGCAGTAAGTACAGATAGTTTGGATATAGTGGTAAACGAAATTTTATTTAATCCAAAGCAAAACGGTGTGGAC
>JAYTLA010000164.1:0-12764 GCA_043729825.1 Ferruginibacter sp. | reverse complement strand
TTCCATTTCGGCTGCACTGTACAAATATCCTGTTGGGTTATTTGGGTTGCAAACCACAATGGCTTTTGTTTTTGGCGTTATCGCTTTTTCAAAATCTTCAATAGGAGGGAGGGCAAAACCAGTTTCTATTTTACTACTTATTGGTACAACTTTTACATCGGCTTGTACAGCAAAGCCGTTGTAGTTGGCATAAAATGGTTCTGGTATTATTACTTCATCTCCAGCATCGAGGCATGCCATAAAGCCAAATGATATGGCTTCACTACCACCAGTGGTTACAATAATTTCTTCTGATGTAACATCAATATTATTTTTGGCGTAATACTGCACTAATTTTTTACGGTAACTTTCATTTCCTGCACTATGGCTGTAGGCAAGCACATGTACATCACAATTTTTTACTGCATCTATACAAGTTTGTGGCGTTACAATATCTGGCTGCCCAATATTTAAGTGATATACTTTTATGCCTCTTTTTTTTGCTGCTTCAGCAAAAGGTACCAATTTTCGTATGGGAGATGCAGGCATTTCGATGCCACGGTTACTTATTTTTAGCATAAAGCAAAGATATGGTAACATTTATTTTACTGCAACAATCCTGCAGCCCAATCCAAACTATATTTAGCTTTTAATAGTTTTACTTGTATTTCAATAATTTTTTGTTGCATTTCTAATACCTTATTTTCTCTAGTATTTACCAAAAATAAACTACTCTCTCCATTGGTAAAACGAAGCGTTTCATTTCTCAATAAACTATTGTAATTTTTAAAAGCATCATTGGCTGTTTGCAATTGCGTTTGCAATAATAAAAATTGATTGTAGTAATCTTTTATTTTATTTTCTACCTCTTGTGTTTTTTGTTTTAATTCTAGTGTCGATTCTTCAATTTTTAATTTTGCTAAACGGTATTCGCCTCTTCCTTCTCTAAAACGGAGTGGAACTTTTACTGCTATACCCCATCTGTTATTATTATCTAACAAGGATGTACCAAAGTTTTTTAGGGCATAATAATCTTTGTTTAATATATTTCCTTTAAGATTTATAGTTGGTAATAAATTTTGGTATTTTAATTTTCTCTCTACTTTTAAGCCATCTATTTTAAATTTATATTGTTGCAATATTGGGTTTTGCAATGCGCTATTTTGCAACAAGTCTAATAATGTTTTTGATGAAGCATTATTGCTAAATATAGTTGTATCAGGTACTACATCTGTTGCTATATTTTGGGCAATGCCTTGCCCATCCCAAATAAAATTATTTAAATCTAAAATACCACTAGTCAATTTTATGGATGCTTCTCCTTGCAATAATTGAAAGTTTTGTAATTGTGTAAATGCTTCTACGGTGTCCATCAAAGCCCTGTCGCCATTGGCGTTTAGTGTTTTTACCAATCGTAACCTACCGTTGCTTACCTGTACATAGCTGTTGTAAACGTTGTATAATCTATATGCACCAGCCCATTGGTAGTAACTAACGTATGCTTCTAGCAAAAGGTCATTCAACATTGCTTTTTGCTGTGCAGTATTTTGTTGTACAGCTATTTTTGCTTGTTGTAAAAATGCCCTGCGTTTGTCTATCAATAATCCTTTTGCTATTGGTATTTCTAGCCCGAGGTAACTGCTCCTTCCACTAGATATCTCACTTTCTAAAAATTGCCCACCGTTATTTTCAATACCCGTTTTTATATCACCAACGGGCAATGGTATATTTACGGATGCGTTACTATAATAGTAATAATTTTTTGCATCAAATGTTTTGCTTGTTGCATTAAATTCTGCCACAGGGTCAAAACCACCTTTAGCAGTAAGCAAATTGGCATTGGCTTTAGCTATTTGTATATTGGCAACTTTTGCAAGTGGATGATGCATTTTTACTTTTTCAATAAAGTCATCTACACTCAATACTTTTTCATTTTGTGCAAACGAAATTGTAATAAATAATGAGGAGCATAATATGGATATTATTTTTTTCATTACGGTTCAAATATTTCAGTGTCAGCCTAAGCTTCTCGAAGGCGATGTTATTTGCGATGTAGTTTTTATAAAAGAGAACCTCCTTCGACAGGCACAGGTTGACGAATTTTTAATTTGTAAGTTTAATATTTTTTGTTTCAATATTCTCTTTGTGCTGATAATACTCAGGTGGAAATCCATTTATATGTCTCCACAATTCATAATACACCCGTACATCTTTTAACAGTGCAATACCTTGAGCACCTCCACCCATACGAAGGCTTTGTGGCCAAGGCCTTTCTTTTGTATCTTCTATAACAAGTACCCTAAATTTTCCGTTGTTGCTCACATTTGCTTCTAATGCACTTACTACACCTCCAAAAGTGCCATAGCTATTTTGTGGCCACCCACTAAAAACGATTGCAGGAATACCATCAAAAATAAAACGAACTTTTTGCCCTTTACTTACAAGCGGCAAATCCATTGGCTCAATAAACATTTCTACTGCATAGTCTATTTTGTCAGGTACTATTTCAGTTATCATGTCGCCTTCTTTTAGCAACTCTCCAATACCAGCTTTTTTGGCTTTGGTTATTTGCCCATTTTGTGGAGCAGTTACATAATAGAGTTTGTTGCGCATATCATAATTGCTATAACTATTTTGCAATTTACTTATATCAGCCTCTGTAGATGCTGCGTTTGAGAGCGAACCAAAACGATCCCCTTCTGCTTTAGAAATTTTATCGTTGTAATCCATCGTAGCAATATTTTGCTCTATACGAAGGTTAATCAACTCCTGTTTACTTTGTGCCAATTTATTTTCTACACTATTTTTTTTTGCCAAACCATTTTGATAATTCACCTTCCTTTTTTCAAAATCTACTAAAGAAATAGCGCCACTATCTAGCATTGTTTTACCAGCATCTATTTGTCTTTTATATACACTTAATTCATTTGTTACAGCTACAACATCCATCTCATCACTATTTACTTTTAGTTGTTGTTGTTGTATTTTATTATCTAGGGATGATAATTTTAAATCTCTACCTGCAGCTAGCACTGCTGTTTGTGTTTGTGCTGTAGCGGCTTTGCTTTCATACCCTGATGCGCTATTTTGTTTGGCTATAATCTGTTGTTGTGTTCGCTGCAATAATTGTGGGTCAAAGTATTCTGGTTTTACTTCTCCCAATTGTAATATGGTATCGCCTGCTTGCACGTAGTCCCCTTCTTTTACAAACCACTTTACAATTTTTCCTGCTATTACACTGTTTATTTCTTGTGGGCGTTGCTCTTGTTTTACAGCGGTAATATTTCCTTTGGCACGTATATTTTGTGTCCATGGTAAAAATAGGAGTACAAGTAGTAAAGTAAAAACCCCCATGAACCAAATTTTACCACTACGAGTACGCCCTATTCTGTATATATTAGAAAATGCCTTTATTTTATTAGCCTCAGGTGTATTATCTAATGATTGGTGTAAGTATTTGTATGTTGTTTCCATTATAAAAATTCAATGTTTAAAGTTTAAAGTTCAAGGTTCAAACTTTGAACCTTGAACTTTGAACAATTAGTTTAGTACCACGCCATTCTCCAAAACCAATACTTGGTCGCTTTGTTCTTGTAAATCTTTGTCATTGCTAATTATTACTACCGTAGCATTACTTTCAGTACGTAAATATTTCATCATTTCTATTTGTTGCTTATTGCTCAAATGTTCCAATGGTTTTTCTAATAGCAACAATGTAGGTTTACCAAGCAATGCCCTCAATAGTTTTATATTTTGTTTTACATTTTCGTTAAGTCTTTTACCTGTTGGATCTAATATTGTATCATAACCATTTTTATTGCTTACAATAAAATCTGTAAAGCCAATTTTATCTGCAAGATTTGTAATATCAATCATTGGTATATCTGTATTACCCATGGTAAGATTTTCCAAAATTGTTCCTCTAAAAATATCCTGCTCATTGAGCATAATACCTGTATTGGCTCTTAGATCTCGTAAATCATAATTGCCAATCGGAATTTTATTTAATAAAATACTTCCACTAAATCCAGTGTAGGCTCCAGTAAGAAGTCTAATAACAGTAGAGCGTCCTACTCCCGATTGACCCTTTATACACAATATTTCATTGTTACCAAGTGTAAATTCTACATGGCTAAATGCCACACTTCCATTTGGATAAATAAACCCTACATCTTTAAAATTTATTGAACAGCCATCTTTATTTGCAAATTTTAAACTACCACTATCTTCAACCCTACAATCTACAATTTTGCTTAATTTTTCAATGGAAGTAAGGCTATCATACACATTGTCCATGGTAGCTATCAATTTTTCTACAGAGTTGATGATAAGAATAATCACAATATCTGCGGCAATAAACTGACCTACGTTTATCTGTTGATTAAGCAATAGCCATGTACCTGCAACAAGCATTATAGCTACAATTAATATTTTAAAAATGATTAGGCTCCAGTATTGTGTCGTTAATATTTTAAAATGTGCGGTTCTACTTTCTAAAAATTCACTAATTAATTCATCGCTTTTTTGCATGTGCAATGCTGAGCCTTTGCTGTACCTAAATGTTTTTGAGCCACGAGCCACTTCTTGCAGCCAGCCTGCAGTTTTATATTTATAATCACTCGAAACCATATTGGTTTCAAATCCTTTTGGCGAGGTAATGCTTATGATAATAACAAGTGCTATTAAAACAAATGCACCAAATGCGATAAATACTGGGTGATAAAATGAAAGTAAAATAAGCCCTAACAAAATTTGTATAACAGATGTAGGGATTTCTACCAATAGTTTTTCTATACTTTTTGCCAATGCAGGGATATCAAAAAAGCTATTTACTACCTCGGGTAAATAATAGTTATCTATTTCTTGTAAATTGATTTGCGGTATTTTGCTGCTAAATTCTAATGAATACCTTGTAAATAATTTTTGCCTTATGCGCTCTATTACTTGCAACTGTCTTACTTGTACAAAGCCATTTAAAAAAACACCAAATAGTACAATACCAATAAGTACCACAATAGAGGTAGAAAGTGTGGCTGCCATTACAAAATTTATAATAGTTTGTATGCCCAATGGTAGCGTAAGAGATATTAATCCGCCTACAATAGCAAAGAAGTAAACAGAAGTTACATCTCTTTTATCTGTCATAATGAGCTTATGCAGTTTTTTTAATGCCGATGATAAAGTTGATATTGCTGCCATTTTTTTTATTGAATTGCAAACATAATAAAACTATTTTAAATAATAGTAATACTATTAATAATAATATTTATTTAACAAAATAGTATGTGTTACTATTAATAATACTTTATATTTGTGCATTAATACCCATACTATGCAAGTAGATTTTAAAGTAAAAATGAATGCTAATTTATATTTGAGAGACCCTGAGGGTACAGATTTAGGCAAACAAATAATAAAAATAGCTGTACACATGATAGCAGATTTAGGGTATGAGCAATTTACCTTTAAGAAATTGGCTATTGAGATGAATAGCACAGAAGCTACCGTGTATCGCTATTTTGAAAATAAACACAGATTGCTTATTTATTTAATAGATTGGTACTGGTCGTTTATAGAGTTTCAAGTAATTTTTCAACTAAACAATATAAAAAGTGCAGAAGAAAAAATAAAAAAATTGATTGATATTTTAGTTTGGGAAGACAATGCAACAGATGTTTTTAGTGAGCTTGATCAACAATCTTTATACTACATTGCGATAGCTGAAGGAAGTAAAACCTATTTAAGCAAAGATGTAGATGAAAACAACAAAGAATTATTTTTTAAACCCTATAAAGATTTGTGTGCAAGAATTGCTTTATTGTTTAAAGAGTACAATCCAAAATATAAATATCCAGCATCGCTAGCTAGCACCTTAGTAGAAACAGCGCACATGCAATACTATTTTATGCAGCATCTTCCTCGCTTAAGTGATTGTAGTAAAAAGAAAAACCCCAAAGATATAGAGGCGTATTTAGAGCATTTTGTTTTTGGGGCATTGAATGTGAAATAGCTATTATATACTCACAAACCATTCTGCATCTTCAATCATTTGTGCAGGATACTTTTCTGTATTCTTTTCTCCGTTTAAAATAATATCAACCATAGGAGCTTTGTTTTTTCCAGCTATTAAGAATAATTTGTGTTTTACTTGGTTTATGATTGGAGCAGTTAAACTTACCCGCCATACATTTTTATCTGCTAAAAAAACTTCTTTAACCAATTTGTTTTTTTCTTTTAAAATTGATGTGTACGGAAATAATGAAGCCGTATGCCCATCATCGCCCATGCCCAATAAGATTAAATCAAAAATAGGCTTATCAGTTTTGAAAAATATTTTTATGATAGCTTCATAATAAATGGCTGCATTCACAGGTGTTTCATCTACAGGTATTGCAAATATATTTTTTGCAGGTATTTTTATTTTACTAAGTAAAACGTTTTTTGCATTGAAAGCATTGTTATCATGGCTATCTAGTGGTACACATCTTTCATCTCCCCAAAAAATAAAAACTTTTTTCCAATCTATTAGATGGCTGAAAGTAGGTGAAGCTAATAATTTGTACAAAGACATAGGCGTATTACCTCCAGAAAGGGCTACCGTAAATTTACCTTTTTTTTCTATGTTTTCATTAGCAAGCTTCATAAAATAAGCTGCTGCTGCTTTTGCAAGTAATTCTGCTGTATCAAAATTTGTAATTGTATGCATAATTTTCAACTTTGGGTATTCAACCCTTTCAACAATTTTAAACAATTTTCAACGCTTCTCACTTCTTCTTTTCAAACCCAATCATCATCCAATTGTCTTCTGTCTTTGCAATCATGGCTTCTGCCGTTTCGGGGCCGTTTGTACCTGCGGCATAATTTGGAAAATTAATAGATGGATTATTTGTCCACACACTCAATATTGGCATTATCACTTGCCAGGCTGCTTCCACTTGGTCTGCACGCATAAACAATGTTGCATCACCTTCTATTACATCAAGCAACAAAGTTTCATAACCTTCTGGCACACCATGCGTGTAAGCATCACTATAATTAAACAACATATCTACAGGGTTTAACTGCATTTTAAGCCCAGGCTTTTTTGCCTGAAAACGAATACGAATGCCCATGTCAGGCTGTATGTTGATAATGATTTTATTGGGTTGCCAATTCTCTATTGCCTCTTCAGGAAATGATTGATGCGGCACTGGTTTAAATTGAATGGTAATTACGCTCATCGTATGCTGCATGCGTTTGCCACTTCTTATATAAAAGGGTACATTGCTCCATCGCCAATTGTCTATAAATAATTTCAATGCAGCAAAAGTTTCTGTGTTGGAATCTTCTGCTACTTTTTCTTCTTCTCTGTATCCTTTTACCTGCGTACCTTCTTGCCAGCCAGCACCATATTGCCCTCGGCTTGCATATTCGTGTACATCTTCTCTTTTTATATTTCTTATCGCATGTAACACATCTACCTTTTTGTTTCTTATTTCATCGGCTTCAAAAGCTACAGGAGGCTCCATGGCTACCAAGCAAAGCAGTTGCATTACATGGTTTTGTATCATATCTCTTAATGCACCACTCTTATCATAATAACCACCCCTATCTTCCACACCAATTTTTTCGCTCACCGTTATTTGTACATGGTCTATAAAATTTCTGTTCCATGTAGGTTCAAATAAAGCGTTGGCAAAACGAAATGCCAATAAATTTTGTACGGTTTCTTTTCCTAAATAATGATCTATTCTGTACAATTGTTTTTCATCGAATATGCAAAGCAACTTTTTGTTTAAATTTTTAGCTGTTTCTGAATCTGTACCAAAAGGTTTTTCAATAATTAATCTTGCATTTTCTTTATCTTCAGCTAACCCCGCTTCATTTAACAACTCAGCAATGGTAAGAAAAAAGGGAGGGTTTACAGCTAAATAATACAATTTATGTGCAGTGTCATTTGCATTTTTTTCAAAATTTTCTACTTCGTTTTTTAATTCTCCGTAAAATTCTATTTTAGTAAAATCTGCTTTTTTGTATTTAATGTATGTGGCAAACACATCCCATTTTTCTTTTTCCGATTTTCCTCTACGAGAAAACTGATCTACACCATTTTGTAAACGAGTAATAAAATCTTCTTGTTTAGTATCTTCAAGTCCAGTACAAATAATGCAAAACTTTTCGTTGAGCCAATTGTCTAAAAATAAATTGTACAATGCAGGTATAAGCTTGCGCCAAGTAAGATCGCCCGAGCCACCGAATATGGTGATGATGGTGGGGTTTGTTTTTTTGTTAGTATCCATAATGGTTTAATGTGCTGATTTGCTAATGTGCTAATCTGCTAATTTTTTAAATTCGGAGAGTATTCTATAATTAAAATTTTTCTAAAAGCCAATGTAACGCCAAACAATTCAACAACCAACACCAAACAACAAACATTGTACTATCCCCACTGCGTATGAAAAACCCCTTCCTTGTCTATCCGCTCGTAAGTATGTGCTCCAAAAAAATCTCTTTGTGCTTGTATAAGATTTGCAGGTAGCCACTCACTTCTATAAGAATCGAAATAATTGAGCGATGCAGAAAATGATGGAAGTGGAATGCCTACATGCGCACCCAACTGTACCACTTTTCGTAAAGATGATTGCGAAGATTTTATATCAGCACTAAATTTTTTGCCGTTTAAAATATTTTTTATGGCAGGCTCTTGCTCAAAAGTTTCCATTATATCTTCGAGCATAGCAGCACGTATGATACAACCACCTCGCCATATAGTAGCCACGGTTTTTAAATTGGTTTCGTATTTGTAATTGTCAGACGATGTTTGTAACATAGCCAAACCTTGTGCGTAGGTAATGATAAATGCAGCATACAATGCATCTTCCAATAGTGTAATAAAAGTTTTTTTATCATCGGTAGAAAAAGACAAATCAATATCTTCAAACAATTTTGATGCGCTACCTCTATCATTTCGCATAGAAGATAATATTCTTGCCGTAACTGATGCATCAATGGAAGGAATAGGAGAGCCCGTTGCCATTGCATCTTGGCTCATCCATGCACCAGTACCTTTTTGTTTAGCTGTATCTTTTATTTTATCAATAAGCATTCCTTCGCCTATATCATCTTTTTCGGTAAATATAGTTGCTGTTATTTCTATTAAAAAAGATTGCAACCTGCCTTTGTTCCAAGTATCAAAAACGGTATGCAATTCTTCGTTGGAAAGGCCAGCATATTTTTTTAGTAGATGATATGTTTCTGCTATCATTTGCATGGCGGCATACTCAATACCATTGTGTACCATTTTTACATAATGCCCTGCAGCACCTTTGCCCATGTATGCTGTGCATGGTACGCCATCTATTTTTGCTGATATAGCTTCTAGCATTGGTGCTAATCTTTTGTAAGCATCCACATTTCCCCCTGGCATTATGCTTGGGCCAAATCTTGCGCCCTTTTCTCCACCAGATACACCAAGCCCAAAAAAGTGAAAACCTTCTTTTGCCAGTTCATCAATGCGTCTTTGTGTATCCGTAAAATGCGAATTGCCACAATCCACAATAATATCATCTTTACCCAAAAAAGGTTTTACATCTTTTACCACAGCGTCTACTATTGTACCTGCTGGCACGAGTAGCATAATTACTCTTGGCAATTCTAACGATTGCACAAATGAGGCTACATCATTAAAACCTTTTACATTCTTACCTTCTCCAAGTTTGTCAAGATTTTCTGTTTTCTTTGCATCTTTATCATAACCAGCTACACTAAAATTATGGTCGCTCATGTTTAAAACTAAATTGCATCCCATAGTGCCAAGGCCTATCATTCCGTAATTGTATTGCATAGTTGAATTGATAAATTGTTGAATTGTTTTATTGTTGAATTGTTTTGAGACATATTGTCTAACCGCTAATTGCTAACTGGAAGTTGTCAACTGCAAATTGAGCTCTTCCAACTGACTTGCAATCTAACAAAAAAACCTTCGCATTAGCGAAGGTTTTTTATAATTATTAATTTTATAATTACGCAGCTACTTTAGTTGCTGCTGCTTTTACTTTTTTTGGAGCTTTTACTTTAGCCATTTTTTTTGAAGCTGCTGGTACCACTGCAGTAGCTTTTACTGGTGTTGCTATTACGGCTGTTGTAGGAGCAGCAGGTATTCCAGCTTTTACTTTTGCATAATCTTCTGCACTCAAAACTTCACCTTTTATAGTGATACTTTTCATATCTTCTGCACCTGCAAATTTTACATTCATATGTTTTTCGAAAGCACCTACACCACCTGCATTGTAAGTAGCAGTAATTGTACCCGATTTACCAGGGGCAATTGGTGTTTTTGTATAATCGCCAATCGTACAACCACAAGTTGGGCTTGCACTTTCTATAATTAAATCTGTTTTGCCAATATTTGTTACTGTAAATGTAGCAGGAGCAGGTACACCCTGAGGAATCTTGCCCATTTCGATTGTTTCAATTTTAATTTTAGCAATGTCATCAGACTTTACTTGAGCAAATGCACCTGCTGAAAGAACTAATGCTGTAAGAGAAAATAATACTTTTTTCATGGTTGTGTTTTTAGTTTATTATTATTGGATTTTTAATTTTTTAAATCATTTACCGCTCCATTTGTAGGAGCACTTTCTGTAGGAGTTTTCCAAACAGTACCTTTTATATTTATAACTTTTGTCTGTGTACCATTATACGTAATAGTAACTGGTTTAGTAAAAGGTCCTTCAGCAGCTGCATTATACCCTACGGTTATTTCAGTAGATTGACCTGGCTCTATTTGTTTTTCTTTATCCCAAACTGGAGTTGTACAACCACAACTTGCTTGTACATTATCTAATTTGAAAGGAGCTTTACCTGAATTAGTTACGCTAAATACGTGTGTAACAGGTTTGCCTTGTGGTATTTTTCCAAAGTCGTATTCCATTTCCTTTACTGCAAGAATATCTTCTACAGGCTTAGCTACATCACTCACAGCAGCCATTGAAGTTGGTTTTGCCTCAGCTACTTGAGCTTGTTTGGCATGGTTATGTCCTGCATGCTCGTCAACAGCTACAGCAGCTTTGTTTTCTAAAGGCTTTGTAGAAGTTTTAGTAGCTTCTTTTGCGTGATTATGACCAGCATGCTCGTCTATAACTGCAGTAGTTTGTGCATTAACAAATGCTGCACCTGCACATAGTGCAAAAAATAAAATCGTTTTTTTCATTTTATATGCTTTTATATAAGACCACAAATATACAAAAAGGTTTTGTTTTCAAATAAAATGAGATTGTTCTCACAGATTTTTAACAAACCGCTTTAAAATTGATATTTTTACAGCAATTTACAGCCTATATGGATACTACAAACAATTTAGAGCATACCGCAGAGGAAAAACTAAGTTTTGATACCTTTCGCCACGAAGTATTAAAAGACTATCGTTTTGCCTGTATAAGCAGAGAAGCAAGCCTACTTGGCAGAAAAGAAGTGCTTACCGGCAAGGCCAAATTTGGCATTTTTGGCGATGGGATGGAAGTACCACAAATAGCTATGGCTAAGTTTTTTAAGCCTGGCGATTTTCGATCTGGCTATTATAGAGACCAGACATTTGCCTTTGCAAGCGGCGTGGCTACCGTACAACAATTTTTTGCACAGTTGTATGCCGATTCTGATGTAGCAAACGACCCTTTTAGCGCAGGTCGGCAAATGAATGCGCATTTTGCTACAAAAATGGTAAATGAAAATGGTGATTGGTTACCATTGGCACATACAAAAAATAGTTCTAGTGATATTGCACCTACCGCAGGGCAAATGCCTCGTGCACTAGGATTAGCGTTTGCAAGTAAGTTTTTTAGAAACGTAAAACAATTACAAAACGAAACCGAGCTAAGTAATAATGGTAACGAAGTTTGTTTTTGTACCATTGGCGATGCATCTACAAGCGAAGGACATTTTTGGGAAACCATTAATGCAGCTGCTGTATTGCAAGTACCATTGGCCGTTTTTGTGTGGGATAATGGCTATGGTATTTCGGTACCTAAAGAATTCCAAACTACCAAAGGCTCTATATCCGATGCCTTAGCAGGTTTTCAAAAACAAGATGGTACAAATGGTTTTGATATTTACAAACTAAAAGGCTGGGATTATGCCAGCATGTGCGAAGTGCTAGAACCTGCCATTGATAAAATTAGAGAAACACATACACCTGCTATTTTTCACATAGAAGAAATTACACAACCGCAAGGGCACTCTACATCTGGTAGTCATGAGCGCTACAAAACTGGTGAGCGTTTGGGTTGGGAAAAAGAATGGGATTGTATAAAGCAAATGCGGAGTTGGATTTTGGAAAACGCTTTGGCATCTGAAGAAGAAATAAAAGTTATAGAAGATGATACGATTGCTTTTGTAAAACAAAGCAAACAACAAGCATGGGAAGCATATTTAACACCTATAAAAAAATTGGTAGAAGAAACTGTAGCCGTTTTGGAAAGTACAAATGATGAAGCTGCTATAAAACATGCCACCTTGCTCAGTACATTGCGTGAGCCATTGCGTAGAGATGTTTTAAAAACATTGGCTACTGCATTGTACGATTTGCCAAATGCAACAACCGTAAAAACTTTTTACGATGATTTGCTAGCAAAGAGCAATAAAACCTACGACGAATTTTTATACAACGAAGGCCCAAAGTCTGCATTAAAAGTGCCAGTAATTGCTGCGGAGTTTAACGATAGTTCTGCATTGGTTAATGGCTACGAAATACTCAACAAATATTTTGATCAACTGTTTACCAACAACAGCAAAGTAGCTGCTTTTGGTGA